>JBNKJW010000018.1:0-30984 GCA_050291445.1 Bacteroidales bacterium
TTCAATTGCCATGATAGAGTACAATATTTTCAGTTTGGCCAAAAGGATTGAGTCTTATGAAACTATTGGAGGGCTATTTGAACATGTAAAAGATCAAGCAATGGAACTTACAATAGCAAACAGGATATGGGGTTTTATTCTGGAATTACTACAAATCATTGCTGAATTTATTGATGGTGACTTTAATGATTTGATTATCAGGATTATAAAAAACAAACCCGAAGGGAATAAAATCTTCAGGCTAATAGAATCGCAGCTTGCAGAGGCTGCTTAATAGACATGGGAAATGTCAGTTAATTACATAACATTTTAAACCAATTTACTACCTGAAATAATTGCTCTACCTCCTCTTCGGTTTGACATTTTACATGCAACATATTAATCGACTCTTCAAAATCGTTAACATCAAACTTAAACCCAAGGGTTTCTAACTCTTGATAGATTTTTTCTGTAGGTAGTGTATACAAAATATTTCTTAGTTCTTCATCAGCAGCTACGCTTTTTATAAATTTCATTGCATCGATTATTGGCATATTTTTAAAATTTAGTTAAAACTCAGATTGTATATTGGTGCATTTGTTTATTCGTATATTAAAAATGGGATCAAATTCTCAGCCTCCAATAAAATGAATTATCCACAACTACTACCACATGAACTGCACATTGATGGACTGCAAGAAGCCCCTTCGGCACCCATTTCAATTAAAGAAAAAGGAACAAGTTGATGTGTTTTAAATAATTCAATATTCAGAGCAAGCATATTCCCCTCTGCCTTAAATACGGTAACCTCGTGCTCCTTAAAAACCCTAAGGGCTAAAGCATGCAACTGTGGTGTGATAATGCTATCAATTTCTTTAATCTTCACCCATTCAATTAAACTTTTTTTAATAGCTTCTTTCTTAACCACTTCAACTTCATTTGAATCAGTATCAAATATTCCCATGGCTCCACTTTCAACAAAATCCTGAGAAAGAAAGAACTTTTTATCTTCGGTAACACCTGCAGCAGGAAATCCAATTTTCATAGCTCAAAGTTTTAGTTAATAATTCTTGAAAATTGGAGAATCAATGGGTGTGCCAAAAACAGAAGCATTGGCTTTAAGTTGCTTATTTACAATGTATTATTCGGCCTTAATTAAAAAACATAAAAACTAATTTCCTACATTTTTGTAGGTGAAATTTCCTAAAGTTACATTATTGAGGTTTTTATGTTTCACTTACTCCCAAAATCAAGTTTTTACATCCTATTTATCTTATTAGATTTGTATTGTTTTTAACGATTATTAGATGATTTATACCAAACGCAAATTAATTTTCAGTACCTTGCATTGATTTAGGTATAAACTATCTGTTATTCATATTATTTTTTTACTTTTTAATTGCAATACAAACGAATAATGAATCAAAAAATGAAGTTAACTAATGTTTTAGCCCTACTTGCTATTAGTATTTTAGTAGCTTGTGGCAATTCCGAAAGTGAAACAACAAGTAACGAAAAAGACTCACTAAAAGTTGCTACTGTCAACCCAAATGCAACCCCTGAAGCCAAACGTTTGCTCGAGTTTATTTACGAAATTCAAGGCAAACATGTAATTACCGGCCAACACAACTATTTAGGCAAAATGTCGGTTTTTACCGATTCAATTTATGAAATCACAGGAAAATACCCCGGTATATGGGGCGGCGACTATGGTTTTGCCGATTCAACCCACGATATTGATAACATAAAATACCGGCCACTTTTAGTACCTGAAATAGTAAAACAACATGAGAGAGGAAGTATCATTACCTTAACCTATCATCAGGCAGACCCATTTGTAGGCGAACCCTGTCAGTTTGTAGGTGGAGTACAAACAAAACTTACACCTGAACAATGGACTGAAATTATAACTGACGGCACACCCGCCAACACCACCTGGAAAGAATACGTAGACCGGCTGGCTGAAGAGCTTAAACAACTACAGGAGAAAAAAATCCCGGTGTTATTCCGACCTTATCACGAAATGAATGGAAGTTGGTTCTGGTGGGGCAAAAAAGAAGGCCAAAATGGTTTTGCTGCCATGTGGAAAATGTTGTATAATCGTTACACAAACCACCATCAACTGAACAATTTGGTTTGGGTGTGGAGCCCCGATAAACCTTGGCATGGCTTAAAAGAGTATTACCCTGGTGATGAATTTGTTGACATTGTTTCGTTGGATATTTACCCCGAAAAAGACACCAATGTAGTTTTTAGGCAAGAATGGTACGAAGAGATTAAAGAAATTGCCGGGAAAAGGCCATTTGCAATTGGTGAATGCAGTACCATGCCCACCTTAAAGGAATACGAAACTCAAAGCGGTTATACCTGGTTTATGCTTTGGAGCGATTTAGGTTACAAAAATAATACACAGGAGCAACTTATTGAGATATTCAACTCTGAAAAGTGCTTAACCGCTGATGAAGTGAAGGAAATGAGAGGATTTTAATTGTAGTACGGCTCTCCAGAGCTGTGTTTGGACTATGGCACAGCTTTGGAAAGCTGTGCTACTAAAATCAAATAATTGTCTTCGATCGCCGTTCCATCAACACCACATCGCGCCAAACGCCTTTCATTTTGCCCAACTTTTCGCGGGTTCCTACAACCCTGAATCCAAACTTTTTGTGTAACTGAATGCTTGCTTCATTTTCAGGAAAAATGCCTGCCTGAAGGGTCCAAATGTTGTTTCCTTCAGAAAAGTCGATTAGTTGTTGCATTAGCCTTGAACCCACGCCTTTGCCATGGGCCTTGCTGCCAACATAAACGCTTACTTCGGCAACACCGCCATAAACACAGCGGTCGCTAACTTTGCTTAAAGCTGCCCAGCCTAATATTTCGTTATTATCTGAGAATACAAAAAAGGATTCAGGTACTTTGCTTTTTATCCAGTTTTCATAGGTAGTGATATTTTCAGGTGTCTCAAAAGTGGCATTGTCAGTTTTTATGCCTTCAATATAAATTTCCTTTATCTTTTCCCAGTCATTTTTTGTAGCTTTTCGCATCATAGCGCATATTAGTATTAAACGATTTATATGTGGATTTTTTTTAGAACTTTTGCATCAATTCTATGTATTTCTTTAAGGTTTTTTTGTTAATGCTATAAAATGAAAATTTGTCTTCGTATTTTACCTCAAAAACTTCCGCTTCGACTAGTTTTTTTACGTGTTGCGACATGCTCGACTGGCTATAATTAAAGTTTTCCACCAAATCTTTGTTGCAAACATCATTTCTAATTGTATTTTTTGCACTTACATAGTTTAGCAAAGCTATCCGTACAGGATGGGCAAGTGCCGCAGAGACCCTGGCCATAAACAAGGTGTTTTTTTCTTTTTCTACATTAATGGGTTTACGAATTCTCATGGAGCAAAGATAATTAAATTTCGTATATTATCAATAGGCGATGTGGGGGTATTGTATTTAGGCCCTGCTGAAAAAGTCAGAGGTGCATTAGCGACAACTTAGCAAAGCGAAGATGTATATGAATACTTTGAGCTGAAGCTAATGAAGTAGATGATGTGCCTCTGGCTAGCATTATAATCATTAGTTTTTTGCTACTTGAAGATAAAGTTCATGCAAGGAAAAATTACTATTTTTTTTAAAACCTTTGCACCTTTTACAACTTCTTTTATGTAAATATTTAATTTTAATAGGCTTAGGCGTTTTTCAGTGAGCCCTATTTAATCATTATTTCGAACTGTTAGGTCTGAATCAACATCAAAAGTCATTTGCTACAAGCGAACAACAACCTCCCTGCTTCATTGCTGGAATATGCCAAGCTGCATGAAAACCTTAATTGAATGATAAGACCTCCTTATTATAATGAACCACAGGAAATTCTTCACTTTTATAGCAACGTCGACTGGTTTTGGGTTTGTAATTTAGTAAAAACCAAACTTGAAGAAACTGATATTATAGTGTATGAAGGGAAAAAGTTACTGAAATTTTCAGCCGAAAACCAAAATAATCTCGATTTGGCGGTTTTGCTAAATGGAAGCAATGATCCAGAAGTTTATTACAGCAATTATAAAAACAAAAAATGGATACCTCATATTTCCTCATTCTCCGAGTTTGTATAGAGTAAGGTTTTTGACTGGCAATATCAGGTAAAAAAGTTAAAAGCCGGAGAAAAAACAATGCGTAATACTGTTTCTATTGGCTTCGAAAGCAAAGAGCAACTATTGGCAGTTACCAAAGATTATAAAAAGCTGTAAAGTGCAGTGTACTTCTGGGATGATGATACTTATGAAATGATCCGTTTTGCAGTGCATACAGACATAAGAATACTTTTGCACTGCCATCTAAAATTGATTAGGGGTTCTATTATGGCTCCAACCTTAAGGATAGCCAATAACGTAAAATTAGAAATAAATAAAAGGCTAAAAACTCTCTAACTTTAATAAAATCAATATTTTATCATGGTTTGTGAATTGCTGCAAAAAGGCCTTGTAGAGCATTTGTATAGCGCTGTTTTTTGCAACTTAGTAGCAATATAGATATTCTTGTACAGGGCTTATCCAAAACTAAAATCAACCATTCTTTTAAATTTATTTAGTATTGAAAACAGAAAACAAGAGGCTAAAATTAGTTTTTTGCTTGGTAAATTGTTTTGTTCAGGAATTCATTATGAAAAAGGTTTTTTTACGAATCTTTATTTGTTTCCTGTGCTTGATATGCCTTGCAAATTTAAATGCACTGGGAAACAATGATAGTATGGGACAGGGAAAAGATATAGGAATTACCGTGCATCTTTCAGAAAAAGTCAGGGTTAATGACAGCTTGTTCATTATCCTTGAAAGTTTTAGCCATAAACGGCCTATAAAGGGCGGCACCACAAAATCAACAGCCCATTTAGTGGTTTCAAAAGGAAGCTACACAGAAAAAATCTCACTTTCAAAACATGGGGTAGAGGGCAAAACAGATGACTGTGATGGGGTTTCTGATAATGAACGATATGATTCCATAAATTGCTTTGGATATACAATTAAATTAAGAGAACTTGTTTATAATCAATCAGTAACAATAAAAATAGAAGATGTCAAAAAGCCATGATACCATTTACGGCTCAAAACTAACCCGGGCAGAGCTGGAACCTCTTTTGCCAAAGAATGCACCCATTCCCTTTGTATATGTGTATGCATGTGCAGTAAAACTAAATTGCACACAAGATGAATTGTATGAAAAAATACTCAACATAAAAGATAAAATCCCTGATTTTAAAAACTTAGTAAATAACAACCAAGGAACACCATACGATTCATTAATTGTTCAATTTACCTACAGTCAATGGGCTATTGATTTCCGCTGGAAAGGAGAGGAAGTTTGGGTGCAAATAAGTTTCAGGCATCATGGTACACCCTGGGGGTCAAATTATGCGCTTTGGCTACATCATCAGCAATGGATTTTTGGAGAACTCGGTGCGGTGCATATCAAAGATTTAATGGAGCATGTTGATCCGGTTGATGTTAAATTGCCAAAGTGAAAAAACGAATAGATACTTTATTAACTAACATTAAAAAGTGAAAAATGAGAAATATTAGATTAACCCTGGTTTTAATTATCGGAATTGCACTTATTTCTTCATGCAAAAAAAGCGAAAGTGGTGTAACAAGCGAGCCATTATCGAAAATTGCAATTATTTATAAAGAAATTTCAACTGATGCGGCTTCGTTTAAAACGTTGCTGGAAACAAGAAATGCCACCGTTGAATTAGTTGAAATCAGTGATGTAGCAACAACAGATTTTTCAAGTTTTTCTTTGATAATTATTGATTCAAACACAGGTTATATTTATGATTGGGGCACTACTGAAGCAGTAACTAATATTACCAATTCCGGCAAATTGGTTTTAGGCCTCGGTTTTGGCGGGGCGTCTTTTTTTGAAAATTTCGGTTTGTCAATCAACTGGGGGCATGGATGGACTAATTCAGACCAGAATGGAACTGATGTTGACAATACTTCAATTTATTGTGTAGATACAGATCTTTCAATTTTCACCACCCCAATTAAAATAACCATCCCAACAACAAATCTTTTGCAGCTCTACAATAATTCCGGGTATATTGCTGAGTATCAATCTTCTGTTGGTGAGGGGGTTGTAATGGTTGGCAGACAAGCAGACAATGACACACACTACCCTCTTGTATCTGAAAACGGGCACTGGCTTTGGGGCTTTACAAACAGTCCGGAAAGCATGACCCAGGAAGGAAAAGACTTATTTATCAATGTTATTTATGAAATGCTTGAATTATAGAAAATCGCAAAATTATGTATCAATTAGTAAATTCAATAGTATCGCCCGATGGTGCAAAAGCAATAGTTTTTGGTGTAAATATTAACAATAACATCACCAGCGCTACTTTGCTGGATATAAGTACCGAAAAAGCTCTGGTAAAAGAACAAAAAACATTCAATAAATTTTTCAAAATGGTTTGGCCCGAAAACGATGCCTGGTGCTATATTGAAAAAGATGGTTCTAACTGGGATTCAAAAGTGACAAAAGTAAAATGTTCGTGGAACTTTGATGAATTGGAGACTGAAGTTTTAAACATGGAACTATTCGACTATGTGTCAATTGCCTCACCTTCAGTAGAATACCTGGCATTTGGGACTTTTAAGGGAAACAAAGTAAAAGTTTTTTCAACAGCAAACCTGCAAGAAATTGGTAGTTTAAATGTTGAAAATAGTTTTTATCCAAAAGGAATCAATTTTAGCAACGATTCGCAAAAGCTGGGTTATGTTGCCCTGGATCAGGGAAGTGGAAGCCTTGTATATGCCGAAAACAAAGGAGGCAACTTTGTTGAAGTGTTGGACACTGGTACAAACCAGCTCAGAGATGATTATCAAACAACAGCAGCCGTAATTTTTGAGGGAGATGATATCATCGTAACAACAATATATTGCGGTCAAGACTTTGAAATTGTAAAATACAACAAAAAAGGCGATGTTATCTGGGAGCTCAAACTCGAAGTAGCAGTACCTGGATTGACTGATGAAGAAGAAATAGACAATATCATTTGGGATCAACAATGTCACAGTGCATTAATCGATGGCAAGCTTTACCTGGGTGCAGGTAAAAAAGTACTTGTTATTGATACTGAAAAAGGAGAA
Organism: Bacteroidales bacterium; assembly: GCA_050291445.1. Classification (GTDB taxonomy): domain Bacteria; phylum Bacteroidota; class Bacteroidia; order Bacteroidales; family NBLH01; genus NBLH01. The sequence continues at coordinate 7,125 of JBNKJW010000018.1, forward strand.
CAAATAAGCGAAATAGCGACCAGCCTTGAAGGTTTTATTCATCAGATTATGCCAATACCAAATAGCAAGAAACTTTTTGCAACAGATGTATTTGGCTCATTTTTAATAATTAACATTTAATCTGAAAAAATGAAAAACATTTTTGACCACATAGAACAACCCGAAACCATAGGATTTGGACACCTGCGTTTTGAAAACGTAAAACAGCCGTTTGGTAAAGATGCAGTGTATTTGTTGCCCCACGAAAAAGAACAGATTAAATATATGAAAGATGTTGGATGTGAATTAGATGATGGAGACAATTCATCATGTAATTTAGTAGATATTGTCAATTCAAAAACCGGCCAGAAGATTTTTCAGATTTACACATATCCTTATGATGATGGCTCCGTTTTTCGTCATGGAACAACTGATATGGTGGTAAGCATTTGCCAGGGAGGGTTTGATATTGAAGATGAGACTGAAACCGAAGAGGAAAAGCTTGCCTATTATAAACTGCATTATGATGTTTCAGTGGCTGAAGAACTGGCTGGTTCGCCCCTGAAGTATTCTACAGGTGCCGACCCAAATGACTATTTAGAAGAATTACAGATGTTGGAAGATTTTGACCTTTCCAAAACCGATAGTTATAAAGCATATATTGAAGAATTGGACAAACAGTAAAAGAAATATTTGAAGAGTTATGAATTATAAATTTAATGGAAGGCACGCACTTGCAGAAGTAGGTGTGTTGCCCCGAAGTACACAGGAACACATTCGCGAATGGCTCGAAATCAATTTTGTTGATGAATTAGGCTGCGAAATTGAAGAATTAGAAAATGGAGGTTTTGTATTTAGTGATCCGGAAGAAAGCCTGGGGGCTGATGATGACGCATTTGGAGTTTATCATGTCACTGATCAGGATAACAACCTGCTGTTTGTTGTCACCTTATTTGACTATCTGCCACAAGGCACTGTGTTTGATGTTACCGCCCATAAACAAGTAGCCGATATAATAGAAGGTGATATTACAGATATTGTTGCCGGATATGAAGAAAAAGTAAAAGTTGTGTGTGGACTTTTACCTGTAAATTTTAATTAAACTAAATTTTATTATTATGAAGAAAATCTTACAACTAACTTGTTTAATTTTTTTATTTCAGTTTTCAACCTTTGCCCAATATACTCTGCAAAACGATGATGTTGAAGTAGATGCTGATGGCTACATTACCAGTTGCTCAAAAACGTTTACCGGAGCAGAAACCGATATTATCATCCCAGATGAACTGGATGGATATACTGTAAAAGGCATTGCAGACAAATATCCGTCGAACACCGGGGTTTTTGCAAACAAAAACCTTACTACAGTACAACTGCCTGCTACTTTAGAATATATCGGTAATTTTGCCTTTATTAATAATAATATAACAGATGCGAATTTTACCGATTGCACTGCATTAACCTACATTGGATGGTCTTCTTTTAGTAGTAATGAGTTAACAACTGTAGATTTAAGTGCATGTACTTCGCTTGAGGTAATTTTCAAGTTTGCATTTTATAAAAATAGTATAACAACCCTTGTGCTTCCGGTTGGACTGCCTGAACTCGAAAGGGCCTGTTTTAATGGCAATCAGATTACCAGCGTTGATGGAAAAAGCTCAAATGGTCTTTTGTACAAACGCAATAATGATGGTTCAACCGATAGTACTGTAATTGTTTCGTATGGTGGAAATGCTACTCATGTAAACTTTATTCCTTCAAACGTTAAAGAATTTGGTGAGTCTGCATTTTACAGAACTGTGGCTCAAACTATTGATATGAGCAACCTAAAAGCTTTATCATCAATTGGCTATTTGTGTTTTCAATATTCCGACATTACCACTATTGATTTAACTTCCTGCACTTCACTAATTTTTATAGGTGATGATGCTTTTAATAAGACTAATGTAACATCATTTAATTTACCCACACCAAGCATTCTGGCCTATGAGTTTGTTGAGTGGCAAAACGAATCTGGCGATGCAATTCCCCTTACCGGCGGAATGTATATAGCTGATACTGTAAGAAGTAGCTACACTGCTATAATGAACAAGCTGGGCAACGAACTCACAATTATAGTAGATAATGGAACCGATCCTGTTGCAGGGGCAACTGTAGACCTCGAAGGCTATGGCGAAAAACAAACAGATGCAAATGGAACTGTAGTTTATGAAAATGTACTTGAAGGGGCGCAAACCTATACAATTACTGCCCAAGGATTTCAAATCCTGGATGGCACGCTTACTATGGTTAATTCAGATATGAACGAAACGGTAACCCTTACCGAAGAGAGCACTACTATGGTCAAAAGTATTGATAGGATAGATCTGAAAATTTGGCCAAATCCAAGTACTGAAAAAGTTTTTATAAAATCGGATAAAATCATAAAAACTATTGCGCTGTATACAATTAGTGGAGAGCAGCTTATGCAATACAAAGTAGAAGCAAAAACTACTGAAATTGATTTAAGTGATTTTAACTCCGGTTTGGTACTTCTAAAAACTAAATCTATTGATGGCATCGAGTCTGTTAAGAAGGTTCTAAAGAGGTAGGTAAAATGAAGAGAAGCTTATCTCCGAATAATTACCTTCGGTGAGGTGCTTCGCAGTTCATGGATTTAGCTTTGTGCAGATGCTGGGCATCTGAAACCGCCGACATATATTAACCTGAGTTCGATTAAAAATATTCACACAGTTTGAATTAATTTTTAGCAGAAATTGCAACAAATTTTTGAAGGACTATCGGGATAGTTCTAGAAAAATTGGTGTGATTTATGCAAAAATTAATCAAACCTAATCGAAAATTCGGAACTGCGAAGCACTCACCGGAGGTAATCACACCATCTCTGCACTAAAAATCCCTCAAAATAGCCTGCTATTCTTTCTGCATTTTTAGCACATATCTGGTATAATTCCGAATTTCTGTGTTGAATATTTTATGTCGAACTCAGGTTATTAATATTTACTCCCTATGACAGTGAGCTAAAGGTTCAAGGTTTTCGCAACGAAGCAGATGCACAAAGATAAATTCAAGCACCCAAATTTGGGTGTTAGAAAAATGATGAAAGATGTCATTATGTTGCTATAAAAGAATTAGTTAGATTTTAGAAATGTTGTTTGCGGTGAATAGTTAGGGCTAAACTTTAATTGATTAATTACCCACCATTTGCCATTTATTTTCTTCATTTTTGAGCTGTCATAATTTTAATGCAGTACAGATGGATCAAATTTTAGAGAAAGTTACCCAACTTGGTGGAGTAACCTATACCGACAACAGAATAATTTACAATAGTGAAGAACGAAAACTGATGATGGATTGTTTTGACCTGACTGAACAATCAGATTATGTAAAACTTTTGGATGCAATTGGCGGTAGTTATTTCAATAATGATGTTTCATGTACCGGTCTGGAACGTGTTCCCGGAGCAACTCCGAAGGGGGTGAAAGATATTGGTATTTTTATTGGCTTTATTGAGGGCGCTTTGGGTATATCAGAAATACAAGAATTGGTTGAAGACAATATGCCAGAAGGATACCTGCCGTTTATACTTGAAGTTACAGGGGATTACTGGGTTTACGAACTCAGTTTAGGCAAAATTTATTTCTGGCACCACGAATCGCCCGAAGATGAAGATCTTTATTTTGTGGCTGATAACCTGACAGTCTTTTTTGAAAAATTAATAATTAAAGATGCTGACCAAAGCGGAAACAAAATTACTGATTTTTGGATAGCGGATGATTTGTAACTGCTTATATCTGACCTAACACTAATTGGCCTGTTGTTGGTTGTATTAATTTCTACGAAAATAATTTTGATATTTATCACAAAACCCTTGTTTTATTGGAAAAGGAGAACGAAAATTATAAATTTATAGATATTGTTTACGAAATAGCTTAAAAACTACCTGATGAAAAAGAATTTACAAATCCCATTAACCGTATTTATTATTTCATTACATACTGGAACCTTTTTTGTGTTCACCCAACTATTACTCGTTTGACTGGGAAATTAGTCAATACGAAAGGCAAAATGAAGAGCAGGCTATGCAAATAGAGACCTTGGAATAGGAAAAAAGCAAACTGCTTGCCAGTGAGGAGGTTGATAGCTCGCGAATAAAGACTTTGATGCAGAAATAAATCAAATAGAGTTAATGATTAGGCAGCTTGAGGACTAGCTTGTCCTAATCCGTGAAACAAAAACCCAGCAAAAGGTGTTGGATGAACAACCACAAAAAATGCAATTAATATGAGGAAGTATTTCTATCTTCATTATTTCTTTGATATTAGCAGTACTTACTATTTTTGTAAAACGCCCGTTTGAAAATTACAGTACTTCAAATTGTAATAAGTTGTTAATTTTACTTTTTATTATCTTATATCAAACGGCTATCAAGATGATAAAAAAGGCTTTGGCTCCGAGGTGTCAGGATGCCGAGTAATTAGCATGTTAAGAAAATTTATTTTCTGTTACATGATAACCATTCGGTATTAATAATTTTTATGCTCATCAGTTTAGGTGAAAATGAAGATGGAGCAGCTATTTGTTTTGCCATTTTAGCTGGGAATGCGCTAATATCGCAAGCAATATTATCTGGTGGTAGTAAATAACGAGCTTTTATTGAAGTAACTATAATAAAGTCAGTTTCTTGACAAGGAAATGTATTTAATTGTCGGGTGTTTAGTTGTTGGTTGAACACCTGTAACTAGTAAAAAAACAAACTATTAAAAATGAGTAGAATAACATTGTTAGTATTTGCAGTCATGTTGTCTTTTACACACTGCGTACAAAGCGCAAAACCAGAACAAAAAAAGGAGCAGGTTGAACCTAAGAAAACTGCTGTTCAAAAGGATGAAAGCACTGCTGAAATCTCAGTTGGAAAGAAAAAGCTTGTGCTTACAAAAAAGAGTGATTATGATTATAACATTAAAGTACTGGTGGCAGGAAAAGATATTGCTGACACAAGTGTATATACCGGATTTTCGCCAAGCCAAGTATATTACGATAACAACTTTTTTGTGATGGATATTGATATCAGAAATCCTTCATTTATTGTTTATAATGCAAAGGATAACAGCTTTAAAAAATACGAAGGGTATTGGGCTACAACAATATCATTTAGAATAATAAATGAGAAACTTTATATAGGCTATTTTGCTTTTGATATGCAGGCAGGCTCATTATTAGTAATCGATCTCAACACCGGTGAACGAAACCATTTTCACAACGCTGATGGAGAAACAATCCCCTCAGCCGAAATTAAGGCCACAGAAAAAGGTGGAAAAGTATACATTTTAATGGATTATTCATCGGAACCAAAGGTATACACAATTGAAACAAACGGTTTGGTGAAAGTAAATAACAAGGTTACTGATTCATTTGAGAATAAAAAACTGGAAGAATTATTTGAATAAATAAAATTTCTTTTTAAGTATACTCGATTATATTTATTTTTAAACCGTTATTGTTTTCCCGTACTAAAAAAAATAAATTAACCTACTGAAATGAACAAAATTAATATTTGTAAAAAATGTAGAAAGCGAAAATTTAATCTACAAACAGGTGTTTTGTGTAGTTTGACAAACGAAAAACCAACTTTTGGAGACTCCTGCCCTGATTTTGAACTTGACGAAACCATAAAAGAAAAGCAATGGGCAAAACTAAGGCCCAATGACAAACGTTCAAAAGCAGTACTAACACTAATCAAGATTGTTTTATTACTTGAAGTAGTTTCAATAATTTCAAGTGGCATGCAATACAGCTTGCTCTCAGCTGCTTTAAATGGTGGTGAAATAAGTATGGAAGAGGCAAATTCAAATGATTTTAGGGAACAGGTTATTGCAATTTTGCACCTGCTTGCATACCTTGTTTCTGGCATCACTTTTATTATGTGGTTTAGGCGGGCCTATTTTAATTTACACTTGAATGTCAAACACCTTGAGTTTTCCGAAGGTTGGGCAGCTGGCAGCTGGTTTGTACCCATTTTAAATTTGTACAGGCCATTGCAAATAATGAAAGAACTTTATTTTGAAACAAAAAAGCTACTGTCAATCAAGGAGCCTCTAACAGAATTTGAATTGACTGATAAATTCCTTGGCGTTTGGTGGATGCTTTGGATAATAAATGGCATATTCGGACAAATTGTTTCTAGTTTCACAGATCATGCTGAAACTGTATCTACATGGTCGACAGTTACCATTTTGAAAATGATAGACAGTTTGTTGGGAATTGGACTGGCTCTTGTTACAATCCAGGTAATAAAAGATTATTCGAATGCAGAAAGAATACTAATAAAGCAAGAGCAAACTAGTGCATAGCTGATCTTTTTTTGTGGGCTAATGTCGAAGTATTGTTGCTAAGGTCTATATTTGCTTTATTTTCAAACAATGATCAAAAAATGGCCTTTCCTATCGTATAAAAAGGAAAAAATATTACATTTGTAATCGCGAAAAAAGAAATAAGAACAAAATAGATATTTCATGTCAGAAAATTTAGGTGAAATCCTTCAGGTAATTGGTCCTGTTGTTGATGTAAGCTTTGAAAAAACGGGTGGTAATCTGCCAGAAATTTTTGATGCACTGGAAATAAAAAGAGAAGATGGCTCTACATTGGTGCTTGAAGTTGAACAACACATTGGTGAAGATACCGTAAGGACTATCGCTATGGATGCTACGGATGGGCTTCACCGCGGAATGCCGGTTTACCAGACAGGTGCGCCTATTAGAATGCCTGTCGGTAACAATATTAAAGGTCGACTGATGAATGTTGTGGGCGAAAGCATTGATGGAATTGGAGAATTATCTAAAGAAAATGGTTATCCAATTCATAGAGATGCGCCTAAATTTAAAGATTTATCATCCGAAACGGAGGTTCTTTATACAGGTATTAAAGTAATTGATTTGATTGAGCCTTACCAAAAAGGAGGTAAGATAGGACTTTTTGGTGGTGCTGGTGTTGGTAAAACTGTTTTAATGCAGGAGCTTATTAACAACATTGCTAAAGCCTATTCTGGACTTTCGGTTTTCTCAGGCGTAGGTGAAAGAACCCGTGAAGGAAATGACCTCTTGCGTGAAATGCTTGAGTCAGGCGTAATGACTTATGGCGAAGAGTTCATGAAAAGCATGGAAGAAGGTGGCTGGGATTTAAGCAAGGTTGACAAAGAAGCCATGAAAGAATCTAAAATTGCCATGGTTTTTGGTCAAATGAACGAACCACCTGGTGCAAGGGCACGAGTTGCTTTATCTGGTTTAGCTGTAGCTGAATATTTTAGGGATGGTGAAGATGGTGCAGCCGGAAAAGGAAATGATATTTTATTTTTTATTGATAATATTTTCCGTTTTACCCAGGCTGGTTCAGAAGTGTCTGCACTTCTTGGTCGTATGCCTTCGGCGGTTGGTTACCAGCCTACTTTGGCAACTGAAATGGGCGAAATGCAGGAACGCATTACTTCAACCATTCATGGCTCTATTACCTCTGTTCAGGCGGTTTATGTACCAGCTGATGACTTGACTGACCCTGCCCCGGCAACAACTTTTGCCCACTTGGATGCTACAACAGTACTAAGCCGAAAAATCTCGGAGTTGGGTATTTATCCAGCGGTTGATCCATTAGATTCTACATCACGGATTTTAACACCTGAAATTGTTGGCGAGCCACATTACAATACGGCTCAAAGAGTAAAAGAAATCCTTCAACGATACAAAGCATTGCAGGATATTATTGCTATTCTGGGTATGGAAGAATTAAGCGAAGAAGACAAATTGGTTGTACACCGCGCACGTCGTGTTCAGCGTTTCTTATCGCAACCATTCTTTGTTGCAGAGCAGTTTAGTGGTATTCCTGGTGTGTTGGTTTCTATTGAAGATACTATCAAAGGCTTTAACATGATTATGGACGGCGAAATGGATAAATATCCCGAAGCTGCCTTTACCTTTGTAGGCACCATTGAAGAAGCCATTGAAAAAGGTGAAAAAATGTTGGCTGAAGCAGGCGAATAAAAACAGGAAAATTATAAAACAATGGAATTAGAAATTCTGTCTCCTGAAAAAAAAATCTATACCGGTGAAATAAAACTGGTTAAACTTCCTGGAAGCAAGGGCTCTTTTGAAGTACTTAAAAATCACGCCCCGCTTATTTCAAGCCTAGAAAAAGGAGAAATAAAAGTAATTGATGTTAACAATGATATCCAACGCTTTGCTATAGCCGATGGGGTGGTTGAAGTGCTTGAAAATAAGATAATTGTATTGGTGGGATCTGTTTAAGGGCTACCATTGAAGATATTTTTATTAAGGCTGGGGATTTTTCTCAGCCTTTTTTATTCTTCCTTTACTTCTTCAGTTATTACACTGTTTGATAGGGTAACCTCATAATCTCTCACAAAAGCAGGTACAAAAGGTACAAAACCTTCAAAATTGCTCAAAGCCGAATACGAAGATGTTGGAGCAGTTCCTGCAGAAACAAAGCCCTGGCTGTCGAAATATCCTGGATTTTCAAGTAATGAGCCATCAATACTAGCAAGGTTAAATAATTCCTGATCCGAAAGCATATCATTACCAGGAAATACTGTTCTTATTTCATCCAGAATAACCTGTTTTAAGGAATAATTGCTAAACAGGTTCTCAATAGACTCCTGATTGCTTGGAGGCAATGCTAGTTGAACAGCGGCAATGTTTTCGCTTGTATTTACATTGGCAAAAAAGGACCAATTACGGCCACCTCTGTAATCATAATCCAACAGGGCAGCATCAGGATTGCTTGATGCCCCGGTTATCTCTAAAACACCACCATTTTGAGCAATATAGATAAGAATGTTTTCAGGGGCAAAAGAAATTTCGTTATCACCAGTTAAACCATCAATGGCCACAAAAAGTGCTTTTTCATAGGGGCTGGCTGCTTCTCCTGCTTTATATTCAATTTCAACAATTGCTTGTTGATGGTTAATCATATTAGAGGTGTTTAAACTCGCAGGTTTAAAAATAATTTTCTGCTCATTTGGGTTAACATTCCACCAGGCTTTTAGCGCCAGGTCGGCAAAAGTTCTATTGTAAATTTCCATGTAATAATCCCATTTGAGCTCATTAATTGTGTCGTTGTAATTTTCCTTGATACTTACTTTTTTTGTATTTCCATCAACTCCGGTATATGAAAATTCGAGTATGCCAGGTGTTTCAATGGCAATTATCCTTTCATACGATTTTTCAATAATTTTTGTAGCCTCATCAGCAATATTTATATAAGCCCTAACAAAATTGTAAATGTTGTCACCTTCAACGCTTTTTTTCATACCAAAAGCATCATTGTAGTTTAGGGTGCTTGGAATAAGTATACTTGTTTCCTTTGGTATTATTTTTTCAAGTTCAATGGGTTCACCCTTGTCTAGTTTAAAATAATCACAGGCAGACAGGGTTAAAGTGAGTGGTACGATTGAAAACAGGAATAATTTAAAAGTCTTCATTTTGAGCTATTTTAAAAAATAAAAGCCTGATTATTTAAACGTAACCAAGCTTTCAAATATTTTCCGAAGATATTGAATATTCCTTAAAAATTACTTTTTTATAAAATTTATTGGATGAGTTAAGCCCTCGTAACCAGTTAAATCTGTTTTGAATGAACCTACAAAAAGCTTCATTTTTACTCTTATAGGCACCCTGTTTCTATCTGCAGAAATCCAAATGTCCAGTGCATCTTCACTTTCAAAGGTGCCTTCCTCTACAATTGGTTTAAATTTCATACAAGTTATTTTTCCCAGCTCGGTTTTAATGGTTTGGTAGCCTTTAAAACGCACCACTAAATCCCAGGGCTCGTCATGAAAATAGGTGTGAATGACCACTTTTTCATTCACTTTAAGGTTGCTTAAACTTCTACGTAAGTGATAAAAAGCCGAAACAATATCAAAAACATCTTTTTTTTCAAGTTTCTTTTTACCCGATTTTTTGCTGGTAATTGTTCCTGATGAATGGTGGTAATACACCTCATTGTAATTTCTGTACTTCCCTTCTTTCAGGTTCATCATAGATTTAAATGGCTTGCCAGTTACCGGGTCAAAATAACTTTCATAAACATCTCTTACATTGTATAGGGAGTGTGCAATTCCGGTTGTTTTTCCAACTGCTCTTACATGGTAAGCATCTTTGCCCCTGTATTTTACCTTCTCTAAATTAAGGCTTGCTTCGCCACCTTTTATCCAGCCATAAGACATTTCGTATTTTAGCATCTCACCTGGCTTAAAAATTTCGTTTTTATTCGTTTCTTTTGTTGTTTGGCCTTTAAAAAAACTTCCTGTAAAAATGGGAAGTAATGTCATTATTCCTATCAATATTGCTTTCATAATTACTAGTTTTCAGGTTTTACTCTACTTTATAAATACAACGTTTAAATGGTGTAAATAGTTCTCAGTTTTTTCTTGTAATTTAAGCTTTTTTTATCGTGCAATCAATTGCTTTTCGATTATATGACACTTATAGTCTTGATAAACCACTACACAATTGCTGATTTTTTAGGTTTTTTTAACAAATAATCAATCTCCAATAAGCTCTTGGAGGTTGAATTTAAAACAGGGCAATCGGGTTTAAAAGTTCAACCCTTTTAGGGTTGGTTCTTAAATCCCTTTCTTAACCATGGGTTTCTCCCCGTGGCTATTCATGGTTCTATCACTTCGCGGTTAAAAAGAATCCCAAAGGAATTAAACAATGTACGGTAAAGCCTCACCGAAGGTAATAACCCCGTACGAAGTGCGGGGGCAGACAGAATCAGCAGTAGAGCTCTGAAGGGGTTTGACCACATATTTTCTAAACCCAATTGCCCTGGAATTTAAAACCGAGTTTCGCTATTCACCTAATTTATATCTATTTTTGCAAAAATTTATTCGAATGTCGAAGTTGAAAGACTTATTGGCCAAACTGCTAAGGTTGAGAAAGGTTGTGTTTGGTGTAGACTGCTATATAAAACAGGATTTGACTTTGCCAACAAAAACTTTTGGTAATAATGGTTTTAGCTGGACTTTGGTGCCTGAACTATTGAATGAAAGTTCTGTTGTATATTCTTTTGGTGTAGGTAATGATATCTCGTTTGATTTGGCACTTATTAATCATGTTGATGTTTGTATTTATGCATTCGATCCTACACCTGAAGTTAAAGAATGGGTTTCGAATAAAAATCTGCCCAAGCAGTTTCTTTTTAATTCTGTTGGACTGGCTGATTATGATGGTAAAGCCAAATTTTATCCACCCATCAACCCAGGCCACATTTCAGCCTCAATGCTTGAAAGAAAAGAAACAAAAAACCTGGCCTACAAGGTTGATGTTCGAAGTTTGAAAAGCATATTGGATGAACTTGGCCATAAACAAATAGATTTATTGAAAATGGATATTGAAGGCGCGGAATATGCCGTAATAAACTCAATGAAAAAAGCAAATATTTTACCTAAGAAACTACTTGTTGAGTTTCACCATCAATTTAAAAATGTGGGGGTTAAAAAAACAATTTCTGCGGTAAAAAAATTGCACGAAATGGGATATCAGGTTTTTCATGTTTCAGAATCGGGTAAAAGAACCTCCTTTATTCATAAAAGCTATATTGATAAAGTAAAAAATATACAATAGTAAGTCATGCGTGTTGTTACACAAAGAGTGAAAAATGCCTCCGTTTTGATTAATGGCAGAGTGAAATCTGCTATTAAAGAAGGGTTGTTATTATTAGTAGGTGTAGAAGAAGAGGATACGGAGGAAGATGCTATGTGGCTAAGTGTAAAAATTGCCAACCTTAGAATTTTTGATGATGAAAAGGGAGTAATGAATTTATCAATAAAAGATATTAAAGGTGAAATCTTGTCTGTTAGCCAGTTTACACTGCATGCAAAAACAAAAAAAGGCAACCGACCTTCCTATATAAAAGCAGCCAGACCCGAAACAGCCATACCATTGTATGATAAATTTAATGAGCTGCTTACAAATGGTATTGGCAAAGAGGTAAAAACTGGCGAATTTGGGGCAAAAATGGAGGTTGAATTATTGAATGATGGGCCAGTTACAATAATTATTGATACAAAAAACAAAGAATAATGACGCTCAAAGATGCCCAGGAAAAAGTAGATCAATGGATCAAAAAATATGGTGTCAGGTACTTTAGTGAGCTGACCAATATGGCAGTACTTACCGAAGAGGTTGGTGAGCTGGCCAGGGTGATGGCAAGGAAATATGGCGATCAATCGTTTAAGGATAACGAAAATGATTTAAACCTTGAAGAAGAGATCGCTGATGTTTTTTTTGTGTTAATTTGCATTGCAAACCAAACTGGCGTAGATTTGACCAGCGCTTTTGCTGAAAACATCAAAAAAAAGACAAGCAGAGACGCCGAGAGGCACATAAACAATAAAAAATTGTAAATCATGGAACATCCATCAAACAATTTTAACGCACTAAAATGTATTTATTCTTGCAACTTGCAAAAATAATAATGTTAAATGTTGAGGATGTTTCATGAGGCGATATAAAGTAATTTAAAATAAAACAAATGGAATTTTTATCAGACTATCATTTTCCTTTTAGTATTTTGGGACTTAATGAAAAGGTTGAAGAGATAATTGCTAAGGCAAAAGAAAATGAGCACCTTGAGGTTTATAAGAAAATTGTAAACTTTATTGATTTGACTACCCTAAATGCTACCGACTCTAATGAAAAGGTTGAAGGCATGTGTTTAAAGGTAAATGAATTTTGCGATAATTATAAAGAGGTACCAAATGTTGCAGCTATTTGTGTATACCCGAATTTTGTTTCAACAGTAAAAAATAATTTAAAAGCAGCAGGTGTTGGTATTGCTTCTGTAGCAGCAGGTTTTCCGTCTTCGCAAACATTTTTAGATGTTAAAAATCTGGAGTCGAAAATGGCTGTTGAAGCTGGTGCCACTGATATTGATATTGTTATTTCACAAGGGGTTTTCCTTTCAGGAAATTACCAGGTTGTTTTTGATGAAATTGCCTCGATTAAAAGAACGGTAGGAAAAGCCCACTTAAAAGTAATACTTGAAACAGGTGCGTTGGCCGATTCTTTTAAAATTTGGGAAGCTTCGCTTATTGCAATGGAAGCAGGGGCTGATTTTATTAAGACATCAACAGGGAAAATACAACCGGCAGCAACAGTTGAAGCAGCAATTGTTATGTGTGAGGCTATTCATCAGTACCATAAAAAAACCGGGCGAAAAGTTGGGTTTAAACCTGCAGGGGGAATTTCTACTAGTAAAGATGCTGCAATTTATTACACGGTGGTTAAGGAAATGTTGGGTGAAGATTGGTTAAATAATAAGCTATTCAGGATTGGAGCCAGCAGCCTTGCAAATAATCTACTGAGTGAAATTGTTAGTTTAGCCTCTGGTAATGAGCAGAATGTAAGCTATTTTTAACATTGTTTCACCAACTAATTGAAGATAAAGAAATAAAAGAATCTAGTTGATTATTTTGAAGTGAGTAAATAAATCAACAAATTTGCCCGTCAAACTTAATTAACTTTTAACAATAAATCCTAGGTATGTATTTAAATTTAGTTGCCCACTATCTGCCTTCGATTGAAATATCGAATGATTATTTTTTGGATAAAAACGGACTTACTGACGAGTGGATTTTTACCAGAACCGGCATTAAAAAAAGACAAAAGGCTGAGCCGCATGAAAATGCAAATACAATGGCTATTGATGCGGTAAAAAACCTTCTGGAAAAGGATAAAAAAGCCCTCGATGGGGTTGATTTAATTGTTGGCGGAACTTATACTCCTTTTGATACTGTAGGTACATTGGCGCATGTAGTACAAGAGCATTTTAATATTGTAGGTGTAAAGGTTGTTTCTGTTTCATCAGCATGTTCATCCTTAATTAATGCATTAGAAATTGTAGAAGGTTATTTTGCTATGGGTAAAGCCACAAAAGCCTTGGTCGTAGTATCGGAACACAATACGGGTTATAGTGTTGATACTGATGAGGTTTCGGGTCATCTTTGGGGGGATGGGTCAGGTGCTTTGTTGATTACAAAAGAACGCCAGTCTGAAAATGATTTTAAATTTCTGGAAATTATAACTGAAGGTCTTGCAACTGTTGGAAAAGGAACCGTAGGAGTTGGTTTGCAACCTTTGAAAGAGGGGATTAAAATGCGCTATGGCAAGGATGTATTTGTACATGCATGTAACTATATGGCAAAATGCACACTAGATATTTTAAAGCGAAATGGGTATTCAATTGGTGATTTGGACTATTTAATTCCACACCAGGCCAATATTCGAATTATAAATAATGTAGCAGAGCAACTTGAAATAAATAAAGAAAATTGCATCATTAATGTTGAGCGCCTTGGCAATACCGGATGTGCCAGTACAGCCATTGGGCTTTCCGAAAACTACGATAAGATAAAAGAAGCAAAGCTTTGCTGTTTAACAGTTTTTGGTGGCGGTTATTCAAGCGGTGCTGCCCTTTTAAAAATTTAAATCAACGATATGTCAACGGCCTATTATGATCACATCTATACCAAAAATCAACAATATTTTGGTGATCACCCCGATAATCTTTTGAAAGATTATTATTCGTTGTGTGATAAAAAGGGAAAGGTGTTGGATATAGGAATAGGGCAGGGGCGAAATGCCCGCTTTTTATTAAAGCAAGGCTATAGTGTTGATGGAATTGATTCATCGAAAGTTGCTATTGAAAACCTGCAAAAATGGAAAGATGAAGAAAAATTGGATCTGAATCTATTCAATATGAGTTTTGAGGATTTTGATAGTTCTCCGAGATCTTACTCCACAATAATGATTTTTGGCCTTTTTCCAGTGCTTTCTGAAGAGCAGATAATGTCTTTGGCCAGAAAGGCGCGAAAGTGGCTAAAGAAAAAAGGAATTGTGTTTGTGACGGGTTTTACTACCAACGAAGATGTTTTTAGGCCAACTTCAGACAAATGGAAAGAATTGAATAGTAATTCATACGTTGATGACAAGGGGAACTTCAGGACCTTTATGGACATAGAGGCTGCTATGTTGAAGTTTCGGCGTTTTAAACCCATCTATCAGTGGGAAGGGTTTGGCGAAAGACACAATCATGGTACCGAGAAGGTTGAACAACACCATATATTTGAATTTATTTTGCAAAAAAATTAATTGTCCGATTTTTTTAGAACCAAAAAAACATTCTGTGGGGCAATTCTTTGCCAAAATTTGGTTGGATGGTAATGATAGTTCCATCTAGTTAGTAGCGAAGCTAATTTGTCAAAATATAAATACCAGGTATAGGTATATAAAGGTTTTTTAATTAACCGCCCCAATTTTCTGATTAAGAAAAATGTAGCAGTAAATATACGTTTTTTGCTTACTACCTTAAAACCTGATTTTTTTACAATTTCCATCAGGATTTTTATTGGGAAACCCCTTTCGTTTTTTGTGAGCCATGGGCGTGGATGATTCCAATCTCCCATGGAAACAATTGGTTCTCTAAGTAAAAGATATCCCCCTGGTTTTAGCACTCTGCTTAACTCACCTATTACATAACTTACATTTGCAATGTGATGCAAAGATCCAAAACAGGTAATAAGGTCAAAGGTGTTATCTTCAAAGTTAAGTTTACCGCTAACTTCAGGCTTCACATATTTAGGTGTCAGGTTTCCAACCTTTTTTGAAACCAAATAATCAGAAGGCTCAAGAATAAATAAATTCTCAATTTTTGAGGCTATTGGGATAAATTCATCACCATATGCAGAACCTATGCCAAGAGCATTCTGAAAGGTCTTGTTTTTAGGAAGATATTTAAAACCAAACATCTTGTTCACCAAATGGTGCCGGTATGAATAATTATTTTCAACTTTATTACCTAAATTGGCATATCCTTCTTTTTCGGCCTCATACCACTGTTCTAATTGCTCAATAGTGAAATTGTCGCCATAAATTTTATTTCCCGAAAGGTAATTATTCATACCAGGCTTAGTTAAACCGTTGATTTGTGTGGACAAATATACAATTATTTTTTTTGAAATACATAACTGAAATATTCATATTTTTTATCGGCAAAATTGTTGTAGGTTTCAGAACCTACCGTGCCGGCAAAGTTTAGGGCAATTTTGTGCAAAATACGGGGAGCAAGTTTTTTTATCAGTTTGCGCCTTCGCTCATCATCCAACTCAAGGGCTTTTACAACTTTTGGTGTAATCAACTCTTCTTTTACCAATGTAAAACCTGTGTTTTCAAGCTGTTTTTTTAGTTCATCCATTTCATAATCATACCTGAAATCGGTAAACAAAAAATGCCCGCCTGGTTTTAATATTCTTTTTACCTGGGCTAAAAAAGCGTCCATATCGGGGTACCTGTGTGATGATTCAACATTAAGTACAGCGTCAAAGCTACTGTCTTGTATGTCAAGGTTTTGTGCGTCACCTTGTGCAAAACTTAATCCATCAATACGATAATATTTGTTACAAAAATCAGCTGCGCGCTGGTTAAGGTCAATACCCATGGTTTTTGCTACCGGAAAATTGCTGGCTATAAAAGACAGCCCACCGCCTCGTCCGCTACCGATTTCGAGCAGCGACTTTCCATTAAGATCTACTGCTGCTGCCAGATGGTGATATAACTGGATGGAGTACCTGTTGGGCTCATCTTTATCATCCAATTGCAGGTCTTGATCCGGACTTGAATATCCATAATTCATAAACAGGACTTCTGCGTTTTTATCGATATTGCTAACATACCAATACCAAATTCTAAAAAGCCATTCTCGAAAGCTCGTTTTCATAAAATAATAAGGTTATATAAATAAAAATACATAAATACTTTTAGGAAAGGAGGTAGCCATAACAGTTTCAAAACAAGCTACTAATTCTCTATATTGTTTGTGGCAAGAAGTCCTTCGGCTGCAATTGTTTTTCCATTAACTGCATCTTCGTTTTCAGGAACTAATTCAAGCGATTTATTAAAGCTGTCCAGCGCATCTGCATAATTAAAAAGATAATACTCCAGTAATCCTTTTTGGTTGTAGAGGTTACTATGAGACTCAGCTTTAAAAGGAGAGAATTGTATTGCCTTGTTTATTAAATTTAGAGAACTTTGGAATCTATTTTCTTTCATTTCAAGCCGGGCGTAATTCAGGTAGGCATCAAAGCCTTTTCTGTTAATTTCTAAGGCATTTTTATAACAATAAATGGCTTCTTTGTTTTGGTTTATCGCAGAATAGGCAGTACCTGCCCATAAATGGGCGTAATAATTTTTAGGAAAAACATGTATTACTTTTTGGTAAATATCAATTGCTTTTTGAAAATTATCGTTTTTAAACTCAAGGGCGGCATCGCGCATTAAGTTGGGTAAAATAAAAACCCGTTTGAAAAACCTTGAAACCATAAAAGAAAAATTAGTGCACAGAAGAAAAAACAATCATTTTTTACAAACTGTATTATATTGTTTAAAAAAAATCTTGTAATGTTTAAATCTGCCTTGATTTATTTTCAATATTGCTTAAATATAGTATTTTTTAAGTATTGTAAGTGCTTTTTTTATAGTTAAGATAAAAATAACTCAGCCTCTGGGCTATATTTTAACGAATACAGGTGACTTTTAATTTGTTTTGCAAGTTCGTTATGAGCTGCTCCATTTTCAAGTTGCATGTATGAAATTGGTTTGCCAATTGTAACTTTAATGGTTTTGTTTTTCTTTTTAAACATTTCGCTTGGTAATAAAATAAGCTCTATGTTGGCATCAATTTTTAGTTTTTTTCGCAATGAATGTACAGCATAAAAAAGCCATGAGTTTCTTCCATGAAAAAGAACTGGGACAATGTCTCTTTTTTCTGATATTGCCTTGGTTATGAAGCTTTTATGCCACTCTTTGTCTTCCACCTTTCCATTGTATTTTCTGGATACTTCACCAGCCGGGAAATGGTTAATTGGAACATTGGATTTATAAATCTCTTCAAGCTTTAGAATCTGTTCTTTTGCACTCTTTCCGTAAACATTAACAGAAGTTGTACTTGATTCAAGTTGGGGGATTAATTGAAATGCATCGTTTGAAATCCCCATAAAACTACCGTATTTGCTGCCGATTATGTTTCCTAATACCATTCCATCAAGTATGCCATACAAGTGATTGGCAACAAAAAAGCATTTCCCGTTTTCGGGTAAATTCTCTTTCCCTTCAATTTCAATTTTAAGATTAAGCTCTTCTATCATTTTACCAGTAAAAGCAACGCCATCATATTCAATATATTTATTTATGGCCTTATTCATTCCTTTTTGCATAATGATTAACTCAAGCAGTTTAATAACAAATCCAGGCATTTTTTTATGTAATGCTGGGTGTTGTTCTTTCAGTATCTTAGACAGGTTAATGTATTTTTTCATGTAAAATTTTTATAAGGGCGGGAAAGAAAAGTTTTCTTTTCTTTCTTCACAAATTTCTTCGCCACAACGCCCCACAAGATACAAAAAACAAATTAATCTTTCATTTATGTTGCTTTAAATACTTCTGCAATATGGCTTTGTATATGCCGATCGATTGGCAGTTTTGGTTTGAGGGCTTGCGAAACAAACCAAATACTAACAGCGGTTCGGTATAGCTCAAATGGCGACAAGTACTTTTCTAAATAGTCTGAAAATCAAAATCAAGATGAATACTTGTGCCCTTGCCAAATTCGGAGGTTAGGGAGATTTTGCCATTTAGTAATTCAATAATTTTTTTAACCAATGCCAGTCCAATACCAGTACCACGAAATAAACGCTCACTTTCAATTTTTCGAAATGTGTCGAAAATAAAAGGAATTTTTTCTTCTTTTATTCCAATTCCTGTATCAATAACCGAAATTCGTATTTTGTCTGCAAATTCTTTTACTTTCAGGGTAACAGAACCTTCTTCGGTAAACTTAAAAGCATTTTCAACTAGTTGGATTAGCATTTTTTGAAAAAGTGAAACATCGGTTTTTAGCGAAATATTTTCTTCTACCTGGTTGTCAATTATTAGGTCAATTGTTTTTCGTTTGTATTTATTCTTTATTAGCTTAAAATCGCCCTGAAGCTGGTTTAATATGCTGAAAACAGGAGTTGTAGAAATGGAAGAATAGTATTGATTGGCCTGAAGTGTTGAAAATAAAACAATATTATCAATTATGTCGATTAAATCGTATACATTTTGGCCGATTATTTCGGAAAATTCAGGATTTGTATTTTTGTCGCGAGCAATTAGCTGGGCAAAACCGCTAATGGCATTTAAAGGTGTCCGGATTTCGTGTGAAAGGTTCTGTAAAAACGAAGTTTTCAGTTGATCGCTTTCTTCGGCCTTTTTTAAGGCCACCTCCAAATCTCTTGTTCTTTCTTGTATCCTTTTTTCAAGTTCGCGTTGGTTGTTCAAAAGCTGATCATTTTGCACCCTGATTTCTTCAGACTGCATATTAATTTCATGATTTAATTCTTCAGTTTCATGGTTTTTCTTACGAATATCCTTAAGCTGTTTTTGAATGGTTTTGTTTTGCTTTTTAATTTGGTTTCGCGATCTGAATAATATACCAAAAAATAAAGATGAAAGTAGTAATATTGTGAAAATCAGCCCAATAGCTATTCTGAAGCGAAGTAATTTTTCTTCTTTTAAATCATTTTCAGCAACCAGGTCTCTGTAGCTCCCTTGTAATTCTGAAAGCTGTTGTAGTGATTCCATTAGCTGGTCTTTTTCTTCAACTTCTTTAAACAAAATGGAATCAAGTAATTTGGTGTTTTTGGCGAGGTTTTCATTGGCCTGGTTCAAATAAACAAGTTCTTCTAATACTCTATTAACCTCTTTAATAGCAATGATTTTTTTTTCTCTGCTTTCAAATTTATCCAGGTTTTTATAGAAATCTGAGCTGAAATCAAGCGCTTTTTTTAATTTTTTATCCTTAAATTCGATTAGAACAAAGTATTTATACACATCAGGGATGAGTTTTTCAAAGTTGGAAGTTTCAGCCCTTTTTAGCACCTGACTAAACAAATTTTTAGTGGTGCCATAATCTTTAGTAATGTAATGAAGTTCACCAAGATTAAACTTGCACATTACTTCTAAATGCTCCAGTTTATAGATTTTGCTTAATGCAAGTGCCTTTTTAGCCGTACTTTCAGCAGCTGAATAATCCTTTAAAACCATTTTTAAATTACCTAAATTGATAAGTGAAATTATCTGGTAAACAGAGTCTTTGTGAAGGTCGGCACTTTCTTTTGCTGTTGAGTAATAATAGTGTGCACTATCATACTTATGCAAATCGTAGTAGGCATTACCAATGTTTGTAATTATTTTGTGTCTGGTTTTAATTTCCAGGTAGGGGAAATAGCCTTTAAGCATTGACTGATAGTATTCTATGGCTTTGATTTGGTAACGAATTTTTCTGTATGAATTTGCAAGTTGAAACAATATTTCAATCTTTAAAGAGATGTTTTCATCTTTTTTAAGTGTTTCATTTGCGTGTAAAAAATGCTTTACAGATTTAATGTAGTTTTGTTTGGAATAGCTTAGGTAACCGAGTGCAAGTGATACTTCAGTTGAATCTGTTATGTTGTTTTTATTCAAAAACTTTTTAAAATCAGCTTCTGTAGTGTTGTTCTTATTTAAATATTCTTCTGATAATTTACTGATAATTAACGTCTTGTTGTCTGAGTCTTTTGTTTTGGCAATATCAATGGCCGTCTGAGAAATAATATAATTTGCCCATAGGAAAAGGATTGCAAATAAATTCGCGAGTCTTAAGGGCATTTTAGGTGATTTTTAAATTAAGCAAACACAAAGGAAGTATTTTCCTGTGATTTTTTATAAAGTTTAGCTTACTCTTTGATAGATAGCCAAATAATTAATATAAATTTAATAAAACAATGACTTATATTCAAAAAGACGGGGCTGTATCAACGGCGAAGCCCTCACCGTAGGTAAAAGTCCCAAAAGTGAGGGGCATTGAGCACTTCGGCATGTGGTATACTGAGCTTGCCGAAGTGCTCAGTGTACCACTTGTCGAAATGCCAATGTTGTTGATTATCAGTATTCGCTTCGACAGGCTTGGTTGCTGAGCCTGCCGAAGTACAGTAACCAAGTTTGTCGAAGTACAGCAACCAAAAGTTAGTTTTGATACGGCTCCGTCAGGATTTTTCCTGGGAATTTTTATTATTTGACTAATTTTTGATTTATTAAATACTCAGCAATTTGTATTGCGTTTGTGGCAGCTCCTTTACGCAAGTTATCAGCAACAACCCATAAATTTAAGCTATTGGGTTGAGAGTCATCTCTACGTATTCTTCCAACAAAAACATCATCTTTTCCTTCTGCAAATTTGGGCATTGGGTAGCTGTTCTCCGAAGGAGTGTCTTGAATGGTAATACCATCAGAGTTTCCCAGAAGTTTTACTACATCCTCAAGTTGAAAATTGTTTTCAAACTCAATATTTACCGATTCGGAATGACCTCCCATTACCGGAATTCGCACAACAGTTGGTGATACCATAATTGACTGGTCTCCAATAATTTTCCTGGTTTCATCAATCAGTTTTTGTTCTTCTGTTGTGTTGCCATTCTCCAGAAAATCGCCCCCATGCGGAAAGCAATTTAAATCAATAGGGTGTGGGTATTCCATTTTTGCTTCTTTGCCAGCCCTTTCATCCATTAGCTGCTCAACGGCCTTAACACCTGTTCCTGTCACCGATTGATAGGTAGAAACTACTAACCGCTTAATTTTATATTTTTGATGCAAAGGGTTAAGCACTACCACTAATTGAATGGTTGAACAGTTGGGGTTAGCTATTATTTTATCATCTTTTGTTAGCAAGTGCGCGTTAATTTCCGGAACCACCAGCTTTTTGTCAGCATCCATCCTCCATGCCGATGAGTTATCGACAACAAAAGTACCTGCTTCGGCAAATTTTGGAGCCCATTCTTTAGAGGTGGAACCTCCTGCCGAAAAAAGTGCAATATCCGGTTTTAAATTGATAGCATCCTGCATGCCAACCACCTTGTATTTTTTACCTTTAAATGCAAGCTCTTTTCCTACAGATTTTTGACTAGCAACCGGATATAACTCGGTTACCGGAAAATTTCGTTCTTCTAAAATTTTTAACATTACTGTACCAACTAATCCTGTGGCACCTACTACCGCTACTTTCATCTTTATATAAAATTATAATGGGAAAAATTACAGTGTGCAAAAGTAGATCATAATTAGCTATATCCCGTTAAGTTTGTGCTAAAAATTGGCTAGTGAGCTCGTTTTCTGTGTTAAAGTGTAAGCAAAACGAATAAAATGATGTAATTATTGCAAAATTACAGCAACAAATAAACCAACTGCAATGGTAAATGTAAAACTTATCAGTGTACCAATTAAAATGTATTCTGTTCTTTTTCTGTCACTTTCGTCTTTTAAATCGCCAAAGCGGAAAACCGATTTCGCCGCAAGTAAAAAACCTATTGCTTCGAATTGTTGAATCAGGATAAAAGTTAAAATCAAAACCCTTTCAAGGCGCCCAATCCATTTTCCTGCATGGGGCAGGCTTGAATTACCATTTTCGCCCAAATGTTTTTGCCATTTTAAAGTAAATTGGTTGATAAGAACAGAGCCCGGCCAAAAAACGAATAAATAAGCAGTTCCAATTACCCAAAACTTTTCATTTTTAAGCAGGTCGGAAATTAGTTGCCCAAAATTGGTCGATTCCTTGTAAAAAATTATCCACAGAATGAGTATTGAAATAAAATGAGCCAGTTGATCAAGTGCAAATAAAGCAAAGCTTTTTTTCTGATAAACTTTTATGGTGTCAATTGCAAAATGAATGATAATAATGGATATTGGCAAAAGTGGTTTGCCAAACTTTGCAATAAAAATGTAAGCAAGCAGGCCATGAAGTATTGAATGAAAATAAAGGTATTTCGATTTAATTTTGTGCTTTTCTTTATGCTTTACCCAGCTATCGGTTTGAATAACAAAATCACCAATCAGGTGGGCAGCAATTAACTTTATGATTATTAACAGGTTTTCAAATTCCATTTAGTTGTTTTTTTATGGTTAGGTTGAGGTAGTTGAGCATGTTTTCGATGGCATCAACATTGGCAATATTTAGTCGTTTATGTACTGCCGGCTGCGATATTTCAAGCTTTTGGGCAATTTCTTTCTGGGTCTCACCAAAAAGCAGTCGTCTGTAGATAGCTTCTGATGAGCTCAAGGTCCAACGGCTAATAATTGCATCACTAAGTTTTGCAAGTGTTTCAAACTGATGGTTTAGATCTTTCCAGTTAGTGCAAAATCGAAGCCTGTCTTTTGTTTTTTTTATTTCATCTAGCTGATTTCCAGATATTTCAAAAGCTTCACCCGTAGATTCAACAATTCTTTCAGCAGCTGTATTTACCTGCCCAATACCAACAGAAATTCTTGCATCCCAAAGAGCATCAAGAGGAATATTCTGATCATCTGTATCAGAATAAGGCGTTTTTGAGCGAAGCTTGCACCTGGTTAAAATTGCCACCTTCATTGCTTCTTCGGGGTGTTCAATAAGCATTTGAAAACTGTCACCACGATAAACCTCTAACTTAATTGAAGTGTTGAGTGCTTTTTCAATTTCCTTAGGGATATTTTTAAGTACTTGTAACAATGCTTGCATGTCCTCAACTTCTCTTGAGTTCACAATATCACCAGTTATGACTGCTTTGTATGACAATTTTATTAAATTTTATGTGCAAGTTATAAAAAAATCAAAAATAAATAATACTATAGGGTTATTTTTTAATAAGATAATGGTAGATGGTTATATTTTGACTTAAATTTGCAGTTAATTGCTCTATTTACTCTGCCTATTAAAAACATCTACTTAGGGCTTGCTGAAAAACGCCTAAGCCTATTAAAATTAA
>JBNKJW010000019.1:0-17292 GCA_050291445.1 Bacteroidales bacterium
TTTTGTGATTGGGGGAAAATTAAACTGGAGAGACCCATGGCCGTGGGTCTCTACTACCAACCAAAAGCAATATTATTTCGGCACTTCAATTTTTTGAGTTAATATTTTAAAATTAAAGCGATATATTTTTGCCATAATTGCCACAAAAATCACCCCTACTACCAGCATAACCAACAAGTCTTTTGCTGCATCAATATTTCCCTGTACAAACAAGGCAGGGGTTTGCAAAGCGGAAGCCTCATGAGTAACCATCAAACTTAAAAAAAAGTTGTTGGCGGTATGCGCACCCATTGCTATTTCAATTCCATCATCAAGTACTGTAATTAATCCAAAAAATATCCCAAATAAAATGTATTGGGGCATGGCCAGCCAAAAGCCAAACTCTTCAACCTCTGGATTAATGGCATGCGACAACCCAAAAATTACAGCAGGGATTAAAATAACAAGCATTCTGTTTTTTGTTAAAGTGGCAATTCCCTGGGCAAGGTACCCCCTGTACAAAATTTCCTCGTAGGATGCCTGAAAAGGAATGAAAATCAGGGAAATAACTACCAAAATTAGGAATGAATTAAGCTCAAAGTTAAGGGTGAAATTATCAGGATCAAGAGAATAGTCAACAAAGAGGTAAACAGCCAGAAGGCTGGCCCAGATGAAAGCTGCTGAAAAGAAACGTTTCCATCTTATTTTTACAGCTCCAGAAAACAGTGTTTTGTAATTTCGTTGATGAAAGGGCTTAAATAATAAAAGCAAAATTAGCAGGCAAACAATAAACGGAAGCATCATTAAAGCTAAGCCCAGGTTTAGATCTATTCCATAAGCTGATAAATCCGCTGGATTTGATACGGAGGCCAAATCAGTACCGTTTTGAACAGCATTGGTAATCATAACAATACCCAGAGGTATCCCTCCAATAAAAGAACCACCAAATAACGAGATTAAAAAAAGCAGTAGGTATCGCCACCATTGATTTAGTCCGTTAAATGCGTTGGTAAGGTGTTTCATAAGTTTAATTTATTTTAGAGATTTAATAGAACATACAATTCTTGTGCACCAACTTATTGATGCTACATAAACATTAAAATTTTAGTGAGTTTTAATAAAAATTATCAGCTGCTTTTTGGTTTTTTCATTTCAATATTTTCAGCCTCGTGCCTTTCCAATTCTGTTAAAAAGTTTTTAAGGTTTCTTACATGCTTGCCATACATTAGCATATAGTAGAGTTTTATTAAAAAAAGAAAACCAATTATTAATAATAATAGAACAATTACAGCTGCACCAATCAATAGAGTGGAACTATCGAGGCTGGTAATAGAACTTAAATCAAAAGGAGCATTTCTGCCTTTTAAAAAGCCCATTACAAATGATGCAATAAAGTAAATAGGGAAAAGCACAACAAGGATTATTGCCCCGGTTCTAACAGCTTTTCTAAAATGGTAAACAAACTTTCTTAAAAATACAATGGTTTCCTGGTTTTTAAGCCTGCCTATTCTGAGTATACGCATGGTAGGGAATGCCAAAGCACCAAAATAGATGATTAAAAATGCATCGGTAAAATAAGCAAAAGTGATGTCCATTCTGTGAACATACACCAGCATAAATGGGAGCAAAACAGCACTTAGGATAGTTTCTACCAATAACTTACGTTTAATTTTGGTTAATTCGCCCCTGCTTTTTTTACGTATCATTTTTTTTACCTTGCCGACCGAAACATCTTTCTTAAGCTTATCTTTTGAAAGCTCTTGCCAGCTACTTTTTATTTCTTCAAGTCGTTTAGATGCTTTCATTGCTTAATAAAATTTTAAGTTTTTTCCTAATCCTGTTCATTTTCACGCGCACATTACCTTCGGTAATACCTAAAATATCAGCTATTTCAGGGTTAGGCACATCTTCGAGGTACAAAAGCACAAGGGTTTTATCAAATTTTGATAAAGATTCAATTGCCTGATAAAGCCACTTTATTTGTTCTTTTTTTTCTGCTTCAATATAAAACGGAAAATCATCGTTTATCATCGATTCTTTATCGGTAAACGAGCCATTGTATTTGTGTTTTTTTTCCTTCCTCATCCAACTAATGGCTGTATTTAAGGACACACGATACATCCAGGTGCTTACTTTACTGTTTGCTTTAAAGCTTGGATACGATTTCCATAGCTGAATGCATATTTCCTGGAACAAATCGTCCATATCGGTCTGACTATTTGTGTACATAGTGCAAATTTTAAAAATCAAATCGCGGTGCTCACGAATTAATTCAATAATTTCGTCTCTTACAACAGTCTTTTTCAATTTATACCTGGTTTAGAGTATTGCATAAAACTAGTAATCTGTTTAAAATATTCTCTTATAAAATCAGTCAAAATCCGTATAATCTGCCTCATCCGTGTTCTAATTCTTAAACATCGTAGATGTTCTTATATAATTTAATTCAATATCAAACAACCAATCTTATCAGGATGATCCTGAACTAGCTCATTCTTATTTTCATTGCGCAACATCCATATCATTAACAAATCTCCTCCTGCAGCAATGGTAAAAAACATCCCAAAGGCCAACATCCCAAGATGACCAACAAATATGGAAATAGTTGCCGGAATAAGCCCTAAAATAACACAAGGCATAATAGCACCTAACCTGTAATGTTTCATCTTCATAGGCTTTTTGCTATGGCAATAGGGTGTTAAAAGTTTCCACACTACACCAAATTTAATGGATTTGAAACCATTTTTAAGAAAAAAGGACCAAAATAAACCATGTATTATTTCGTGCAATACCGCTCCTAAGATAATAAAAACCAGTATTAACCATGTTTTTGATGCCGCTTCGCCAATCAGGTTTAAAGTAAATTGGTTGGGCCACAATAAATAATAAGGAAAACCAAATAAAAGAACTATTGGAACAATTAGCCTGATGGTTTTTACATTGGCTTCAATTGCATCCATGGTTATTTCTTTTTTTATGTTTAGAAGGGTTGTCATTATTGCCTTACTTTTGTTGCTTATTCCATAAGTCGGAAACATTGCTATTTTGTTACACAATTTGCAATAATTTTTCAATAAATTGCAGAGCTATTAAATAGAGCTAAAAAATAACATTTAATAAGCTGATGGACATTGCGTTATTACATTTTGTATACGGAACTATTACATGTATTATTGGAGCCCTTCCTTTTGGGCTTGTTAACCTTAGTGTGGTTGATATCACCATTAATAAATCCGAAAAGGCAGCAATTTTATTTAGTATTGGGGCCAGTTTGGTCGAGATACTTTTTGCTATAGTTGCAATTATTGCCGGACAGCAGCTAAGTATGCTAATTGCAGGAAATGCCTTTGTTAAATATGGCATTGTTTTACTACTTCTTATAGCTTCAGTTTACTTTTTTACCAAAAAATACCAGCAAGATCATCAGCCAAAATATAAAATCCCTTTTCTTTTAAAGGGCATGTTTTATAACCTGATAAGCATTCAGGTATTGCTGTATTGGTTTCTGGTAATTACATTTTTACAAAACAATGAAACCATTGATTTTAGTTTGCAGTGTATTATCGGTTTTAGTTTGGGCGTTGGTTTTGGAAAAATGGGCACTTTGTTCTTTTACAGGTTAATTAGCAGGCAGGTAAAAAGAAAAGCGGTGGGGATATCGAAAAAAATCAATCAAATAATTGGGGGTTTATTGCTATTTGTGGCATTTTTTCAGCTCATTAAAACAATTGTAAACTAATTACTATCTTTATTTTCTAATAAAACAAACTAGAATAAACCAAATGAGAATTGTAAAAATTGCTGCAGCTTTTATTATTTTTTTAGCTTTAATAGTTGTTCTGGTACAGGGCCAGAGTCTCCTGATTCCCTTTATCTTAGCCCTTATAATATGGTTTATAATTAAAGAAACCAGGGATCAGTTTTCAAAGATAAAGTTTGTAAAAAACAAATTTCCTTTTTGGCTGCGGAGCCTTATTTCGGCACTGTTTGTTTTTTCTGTTTTAGGGCTGGTAATCAGGATGTTATCTGTAAATATAAGTTTGCTTAGCGAATTGCTTCCGCAGTATGGCGACAATGCCCAGCATATTATTGACATGCTTAATCAGCGGTTCGGAATAAACATAGCCGAAACCTTTGATGGTTTGTATGAAAATTTTGATTTTCAGTCCATTGTAGGCGCTTTGTTAAGTTCAATTACCTCAATTTTCAGCAATACATTTATGATATTGTTGTACATGTTGTTTTTGTTTTTGGAAGAATTCTCGTTTTTAGGAAAAGTAAAAGCGGTATACCCACAAAAAGAAAGATTTGAACGTGTTGATTCGTTACTAAAAAAAATAGATAAGTCAATTGGAAGTTATTTGCTGTTAAAAACACTGGTAAGTATCTTAACAGGAGTGTTGAGCTACATTGCCATGCTGATTATTGGTGTAGATGCAGCTCTTTTTTGGGCTTTCTTAATTTTTTTGCTTAACTACATCCCCACCATTGGCTCTTTATTGGGCACCTTGTTTCCGGCCACATTTGCATTGATGCAATACGGTGATTTAATGCCATTTTTTGCCGTATTGGCTGCGGTTGGAATTATACAAGTAATTGTAGGCAATATAATTGAACCAAAAATAATGGGCGACTCATTGAATATCAGTTCTTTAGTAGTTGTTTTAACCCTCTCGTTCTGGGGCTTGATTTGGGGCGTTATAGGAATGATTTTAAGCGTCCCTATTACTGTAATTATCATAATTATTTGTGCCGAATTTCCAAAAACCAGATTTATAGCCATTATGCTTTCTGATAAAGGGAATATTGGGGAGAAGCAATAAGCTTTAAAGTAAGAGTTTGGCGTCCTAATCTCAGAACCTGAACGATAGAAATGAGTATGGATGAACGGAACAGTAGGGCATATCAATCATAAAGTTACACAAAAAGTGAAAAAGTAGACCATTGGTTATGACTATAATTGTGTATTTATTTGCAATTATAATTTCCATTGCTCGCAAATTCTGGTCAGGATAACTTTATTTAGACTCATTATAAATTACAATTTTTTATTTGTTAAATCCAGCGACTGTAGGTTGTAATAAGCACTTGCTTATATGTCAATGGCTGATACCCTTTGAGGGTATATAAAAAAACCCTATATTGTGGGCGTTTTATTTCACCTGAAAACACTAACCTAAAGATTGAACTACCTTTTATTTAATACAAGATTATGAAAATAAAGCATTTGGCAACAGGCTTTTTTCTCTGTTTCATTTTAGTTAATGCAGAAAGCCTCATATCCCAACAGCCCAATAGCTTGCAGGAGCTTGTTAGGCAAACAATGGAATTGCGTCGCCAAAAGAACTATTGGAGAGGACTTAGCCCTTTTCGAAGCTATATTAAAGATTCAGCGCAAGCAATGATTAGCGCCTTTACCCCTTATGTTGCTGACACACTTGAAAATGTTCGTTCACTGGCCTACAATGCCATTGCAGTTGCTGGTCAAAAAAGTGCACAAGAAGGGGTTAGGCAACAAGCAGTTGGTATTTTAACCAATGGCTGTAAAGATAAAGAAGCCTCCCTGCGAAAAAACATTGCCGGACAGCTTGAAAACTTTAAAAAAGAGGATTTTAATGAAGCTTCAAAGCAAAAACTTGTTGAATTATTAAAACTGGAAACGAATTATTTTACCCACACAATAAAACTGATAGGCTTTCTTGACATGAAAGAACAAATTCAAACACTGAAAAGCCTGTTGGTTGCCAACCAAATTAATGACAAAACACTACAATGGGACATTCGCTTAACCCTGGCACGACTTGGAGATGAAGAACAAATCACCTATTGTGTCGATTTTATCCGTAGTACAGGATTAAACGACAAGGTTATTTATAATCTTTTTCCCGATCTGGCCTACATGCATGCAAAAGAAGCTGTTGATTACATGATTGAAGTGCTTAACCGCGATTCAAAAGATTGTTTTTCACCAAACCCCGATAACCCTGTAAAAATTACTTGTGCTTATAGGGTGATGGAATACCTGGCACCCATAATCATAGATTTTCCGCTTGCAACTGATAAAAACGGAGAATTGGATGTGGATAATTACCAGGAAGCTTTGCAGGTTTGCAGAAGATGGTTCCAGCAGCATGCTGATTATGAGATTGATGCAACTAGGTTCTAGTTTTTATGTGACATAGTGATGCACAAAGAAACACAGAGGTTCGCAGAGTGAAAATTACAAATGAAAGAAATTCTTTGAGAAACTTTGTGAAGGAGCTTAGAGTGCCTTTGTGGTAAAATGAAATAATGAATAGAAAATATACAACTACATAAGCCTCAAATGAAGAAATTACTCAACCTATTAATATTATTATTGATTCTAATAAATGCTAAAGCAAACAATACTCCCTCACTGTTTGCCGATACCGCCGAAATTGCCAAAGCCCATTCACTTGTGCAACAAGTAATTGAGGAAGGTCGTTTTATCAGCTCCTTTGCTGAAGCGGTATCCATCACTCTGCCACAAGGAATTAAAAAATCAGTCGGCGACAGAGACTTTATCATTGTAATTGAAAGCATTGAAGCCACCAAAGACGGCGCAAAACTTACTATGTATGCATCGCTTGAAGTACCTAACTCTGAAAGAAAAATTGCTTTTAGGGGCAAAGACATTAATTTCTCTCCCGGAGGCTTTACCGGAGGAGGAAAATTAGAACTAATGGGTGATCAGAATGTCCCTTTGGGTAAAAACATGCTTTTGGTATTAAAAGGCCCTGCCCAAAATAACAAAACCTATATAGAATGCGATTGTAATGGTTACAAATCAATGAGCCTGCAGGGCGAAATACAGTTTAGCCGTGAAAAATTAATTCCCATAGGAGCTGATGGAAAAGAGAGTACTAATAAAAACGAAAGAGTAACCGCTCCTTTTGAAACCTCGCTGGTTGGTTGGGATGATTTTATGTTGGAAGTTGGTATTTCGCCGTTTAAGGTAAAAGACATGAAAGATTTTAGTTTTTCAGTAACCAGCGCAGTATTTGATTTTAGCGAAGTAGCCAACGCACCATCTATGACTTTTCCTGAAGGGTATGAATCTTCTGATTTTATTGATGGCAATCGTAACATGTGGAAAGGGTTTTTCTTAAAGGATTTAGTAGTGAGATTACCAGGTAACTTAAATAAAGATGATGGTACCCGAACAACAGTTGAAGCCCATAATTTAATAATTGATAACATTGGAATAAGTGGAAAGTTTCTTGGCACCAACATTTTGTCACGCGATGAAGCCAGTATGGGTAAATGGGAATTCTCTCTAGACACACTTCATGCTGAAATAGTTAAAAATCAACTGGTTGAGTGTGGCTTTAATGGCTATATTAATGTACCAATTACTGGAGACTCTACTGTATTACACTACGAGGCTTTTATCGATCCTGCCAGTCAATATACGTTTATAGTAACAACAACAGATACTCTAAAAATGGACAAGTGGATGGCAAAGCTTCGACTTGATCCAAACTCATACGTAGACATTTCTGTTATTGAGGGAAAGTTCCGTCCTAAAGCCGTATTGAATGGAAAATTATCAATTGAAACAAAAAAAATTGAACTTGCACACATTGAGTTTGAAGAGCTAACTATTACAACTGAAGCACCTTACGTTAAGGCAAAGGCATTCTCCTTTGGGAGCGAATGGGCAAAACAGTCATTAGGAAAATTTCCGGTTTCAATTACCGAAATAGGAATAAAAACAGATGACAACAGAACAGGAATTAACTTCGATTTAAACCTAAATTTAACAAATGAGCAGTCTGGAGGATTTGCAGGAACTACGGGTTTAACTATTTATGCAAAAAGTTATGAGACAAGTAATCGCCAACGATGGAAATACGATGGCTTTGAAATACGAAAAATAATGATTGATATTGAGCAGGGGGCCTTTAAATTAAAAGGGAGTGCTGAGTGGTATAAAAATGACCAGGTTTATGGTGATGGTTTTACAGGGAATATTGAGGCTGAATTTTCAAAAATGCCCAAATTATCGGCCTCAGCTATTTTTGGTAATGTGGGTGGTATGCGCTATTTCTATGCAGATGCCATGGCAAATTTTAGGAGTGGCTTGCCTATTTTTGGTGGGGTTAACCTTTACAGTCTTGGAGGGGGAATTTATCACCACATGAGCCAGTTAGGTTGGGACGAAAAACCTTCGGGTACTATAGGGAAAACAGCTTCAGGTATTATTTACAAACCAGATCCTCACACCTTTTTTGGTTTTAAAGCAGCTGTGACTATGGGACTAAAAAAGAAAGAACTTTTTAATGGAGATCTCACTTTTGTAATGACTTTTAACAGCAATGGAGGGGTTAACGATATTAACTTGAAAGGAAATGGGTATTTCCTGACACCTCCTGAGGAAGACGGGGGCATTCTTAACAAACTAAAAGATAAAGCAAAAAAAATTGCAAAAGGGCTAGACCCTAATGCTAAATCAGAAAAAGATACCGATCCTGGGCGTAGTAGTCTGTATGCCTATGTAAACCTTAATATGGATTTTAAAAATGATATATTCCATGGAGTATTGGGTACCTACATTAACATGCCAGGCGGAATTCTGCAAGGCATTGGGCCCGGGGGGAAAGCTGGCGAAGCAGTTATCCACTTTGCTAAGGATGAATGGTATATTTATATAGGTACACCAACTGATCGATTTGGTTTAAAGGTGTTAAATTTTGCAGAACTAAACGCTTACTTTGTAATGGGTACTAAAATACCAGCCAGCCCACCACCACCTGCCAAAGTATCTGAAATTCTGGGGGGAATAGATTTGGATTACATGGCCAATGAAAATGCGTTAGGCGAAGGAAAAGGTATTGGCTTTGGGGCAGGATTGCAAATCAGTACCGGACGTAAAACCCTTGGCCCCTTTTATGCCCAATTTGATGCTGGCGCAGGCTTTGATGTAATGCTAAAAAACTATGGAAACGTAAGCTGTAAAGGACAATCTGAACCATTGGGTATCAATGGTTGGTATGCCAACGGGCAACTTTGGGCTTATCTTGAAGGGGCAATTGGCATCCATGTTGATTGGCGTTTTATTCACGGTAACTATGAAATACTCAAGGTAGGTGCTGCAGCAGTGCTCCAGGCCAAGTTGCCAAACCCATTCTGGATGCGGGGAACAATTGGCGGACGCTACAGTATTTTAGGAGGTTTGGTAAGTGGCAATTGTCGTTTTCAGTTTGAAGTAGGCGAAGAATGCGAAATTGTTGGTGGCGGAAGCCCTGTACAAGCAATACAAGTAATAGCAGAGGCTACCCCTGGTGATGGAGCTACTGATGTGAATGTATTTAATGCAGCCCAGGCCATTTTTAACATGCCTATTGATAAAGTATTCCAGTTGCAGGATTTAGATGGAAAAAATATTTCCTTTAAAATACAACTGGACCACTTCCGGGTAAAGGATGGCGGTCAGGTAATACCGGGCGAGCTGGAATGGAATGCTGAGAAAGATGTAATAGCTTTTGATTCATACGAAATATTACCCCCTGAAAAAAAACTGACACTTGAGGTACAGGTAAGTTTTAAAGAAAAGAAAAACGGAAGCTGGCAAACAGTAACTGATAATGGCAAACCCGTAATTGAGGTTTTAAAAACAATATTCAAAACAGGTGAAGCCCCTGATCATATCCCTGTCAGCAATGTAAAATACAGCTACCCTATGCCTATGATGTTTAATTATTATCAAAACGAAACCGATATTGGTTACATACAATTAGACGATGGGCAGGAATATCTCTTCAAGCCTGGTGCAGAGTGGAAGCAAATAGGGCGTTTTGTAGACAAACAAGGCAACAAATATGAGTTTAATTTTACCTATAATGCCTCAAAACGCAGGGTGGACTTTAAGCGACCTGACAACCTGCAAAACAATGCCATTTATAGTTTTGAGCTGGTCAATGTTCCGGCACAGGAAAAAACAGCCATTGACAAAAACGTGTCTGCCAAAATAAATAAAAAGGACTTGTTTGAGGGCAATGAATCAACCCTTGAACTAAAAACTAAAGAAGCGGAAGGCACACTAAATATTCTTGACGAGAGAAATATTTTTGAGACGCATTTTAGAACGAGTTTGTATAATAGTTTGGAGCAAAAGCTAAATGCCATGCAGTTAAGAATTTACCTGAAAGTTTATATTATACCCCGGGTACAAAACCTTCATAATATTTATTATGGGAATGAATTCTTCTCTACAGAAGAAATGTTTGACACGGATTTACCCAGCCTTATACAATTCGAGGTAATACACGATAATAAATGGTATAAAAATATGGCTTACCCTTTAATGTATAAAGATTATCCATATTATGACTTAGAGATTAAAAACAGGGAACCTGCTATTCTTGGGACTCCACCAGTTAAGCCAGTGTATATATATCAATACCCCTATAAAGTTAACCTTACAGAAAGTGATATAACAACAGGGGTACAAAGCATAAACTCTTTTGAAACCCAATTTATTTATGGAATTTCAAGCCCTATGTATAATGATTTTATGGATCTGGTTAACCAGGCTGCTAATAAATACTGGGACAATAAAGATGTACCAAATAGGGTACAATACCTTTTTAACCATAATTTTATGTCTTTGTATAAAGGTTATTATAAATCCAAAGTAAAATATGTATTGCCTGGCATCAATAAAGCAACGTTTCAAAAGGAATTCTCTTTTTATAACCCAACAGGTAATGATTAATAGTTAAAAAATAGCGTAATGGTAAACATTTTATGTGTTTAAGTTGTGTAGATAAAATTCAATGAAAATGAAAAAGATAAGATACATTATATTATTATTTATGTGCTCAACAGTAAATAATTTAGTTATATCACAACCTCTGGCAGGAAAACTGTACGACATGAAATCTTGGATAACTTCCTATTTTTATGTTCCAGATGATTCCAATCTATATTTGGATGATGGTTATATTGAGAGAACCAATGAATCTTATCTTTATTTTGTCCCAACAATGACAAATCCAGATAAAGATATTATCTGGACCGCTACAGGGGGGACTGTAATTAAATCATTTGATACAATAGAAGGAGCTTATCGTCAAGTTATCGTAAAATGGGATGTAGATGCTTCCAATTATGCATTAAGAGCTTGTCAGTATGATTCTTATGGCAATACTACATTAGATAAAACTTTTAACTTTAAAAAAGACTATACTTTTAAAATGAGTGCAAACACTATCCCAGTTTGTGCCGATAAAAAAGTATCCTACACTTTTGATTTTTCTTTCCCTGATGATTTAGTTCCAACTAAGATAAATTTGTATGTACGAATTTTCATAACGGGGCCAGGAATATCTGCAACCGCTATTAAAACTTTTTTTAATAGCGGGAAAAAAAGTATAAGTGGGAGTGGAAGTTTTGTCCCTGAAGATTATGGAATTTATGGTTCCTTAGATGATATTGGAACATATCAACTTTGGGTATCAGTTAGCAACAGTGGCCAATTTTGTCCTAATATTTCAAAAAGTTTGGATATAACTAAGCCTGCTCCAAAAATAGAAAAAAACAATACAGAAATTACTGAATTAGTTGTTTCTAAAAATGGCACAACAATTACCAAAGAGTCTACTTTTTCAATAAACCAGTTTACATATGAAGGAACTGTATATTCAAGGGGAGGAGCTTTTCCGACAAAGAATAGCCAACCTGTTCCATTAGGGTTTTCAGTTAATTATAAAAACAATGATGGAATTGGTACTACAGCCCCATTTCCTAATGCTATTGCAACAAGTTGGGCTGGAATGACAAGATATTCTGAAGATCTAAACTTTTTTACAAACGGTGGTATATATACCTCTTGTGAGCTGATTTTAAATGAAAACGGAACTGGTGATGGTTGCACAGCATTTCCAAGTTTTGACATCCCTCAGGCTATTATTTCCCATACTAAGCCAGACTGTACAACTAATACCAAGGGGAGTATAACAATTAACAATGCAAAAGGTGAAACTTATAAACTATTCGAATGTTCGTTTAATAAAATCAGTGGTACTATTATGATAAATAGAGAGGGTACTCCAATAAAAAGCGCCTCATTATCAGGGAGTAACAAGGTTTTAAGTTCGGATCTTGAATCTGGCGAATATATAGTTCAAATAATTAGTGAAAATGGATCATTAACTGTTGAAAAATATCTTGATTTAAGTGTTGATGAAACTGGCTCCATTGACATAATTGAAGCACATATCCCTTCATGTTCTGAAAGTGATTATGGACATATCGAAATAAACGAGTTCACATCTATTACATCTGATAGCTATAACAGCTTAAATAATTACGATGGAGATGAAATCACTTTTAGGGTTATAGATGCCAATAATAATACAATAGACCATTCAGTTTCCAAGGTTAGTAATTGGCCACTAATAATTGATGGTAACTCTACAATAGCCTTCCCAGGTAATAATGTTAAAGTTTACATGATTTCGGGCGGTTGTAATAGTGAACAAGTTAGCCCTTCAATAGTTTCAGGACCGCAAGCAATTATTACAGGCGGTACAGTTGACCATGCAAATTGTATAGGTGACAATGGAACTATTAATATTGAAAGTTATACTTATGCCGGAGTTACATATAATAAAAACAGCACTGATTTTTCAAATTTCAGCTTTTATGGCGGAATTACAAACGGAACAGTTGGTAATTTGAGTGCTTCTGAGTTTTTTAATTTCGAAGCTAAGGGAGGTAGTTCTTATACCTTGAAGGTTGTAAATGGTGATAATGGCTGCTATGATGAATTTACCAGAACAATTGATGATGGGATACCAATTAAATATACTGAAAACTCTGTTTCAACGAATCCAAGTTGCAGTGACATCAACATTGGATTGTTAAGCTTTAGCACAGAAGGAGGAAATAGAAATAATACCGAAAGAACTTATCAAATAACCTCATCAGAAAACAGCTATTCTAATTCTATCACAAATAATTCAGAAACATTAATAGAATTAAATGATTTAACTACTGGTACTTACGAAGTAACTGTTTTTGACGGATGTTACATAGATGGAACTGTACTTACCCCGATCTATGTCCCAAGTTATCCTGAAATTGATGCAGATATAGTTACCAAAAATATTACCTGCCATGATGCCAACGATGGAATAATTAGAATTACTCCAACTGTTGGAGATGGAGATTTTATCATTAATAATTCTAGTCTAACTATTACACTGAATGAAACGGATTCAATTTATAATCTTAGTGAAGGGATATATCAGATTACCCTTACAGATGTAAATGGCTGCACAAATACATATCCTGATATTTCTATTGATAATCCTCCTTCACTTAAATTTACTACTGACATAGACAGTTTTACTCATGTAACCTGCTGGGGGAGAAATGATGGGCAAATACCAGTTTCTGCATCTGGCGGTACCGGACAGCTATATTTTACTATAGAAAATGGCACTCCTGAAATAGGAAGCTTTAATGTAAGCAGTAACAACTATTCATATACATATGCAAATTTGCCAGCTTGCGACACTCTAATAACTGTTACCGATGACAATGGATGTCCATTAACTCAAAATTACATATTAACCCAACCAGATGAATATTTTGTAAATACACTATCTCCAACAGGTGCATTATGTTTTGGTGGTTCTGACGGGAGCCTAAGTGTTTCTGCCATGGGTGGCTCACCAGATGGAAGTAACTACACTTATAACCTAATGGACGAAAATAACAACCAAGTTAATTCCCTAACTGGATCAACAGCAAACTTTACCGGATTAGAATTTGGTGATTACTACGTAAATATATTAGATTCTAGAAATTGTCCTTTGAATTCAGAAACAGTAAGTATAAGCCAACCGGAGGAAATGACTATTACTCCATTAAAAACCTCTGCATCTTGTTTCGATTCGGAAAACATCACACTAACAGCCAGAGTAAAGGGTGGTACAGAACCCTACACCTTCCAATGGAAAGACATAAATGATAGCGAGTTTGGTGAGAATGATAGTACAATGGAGGTATACACAGGCACTTATTTTGTAAATGTTATTGATAGAAATAATTGTGCATATGGCCGAACAGCCATTGGTTTAACACCTATTCCTTTTAGATTTGATGCTACACGACCAGATACCCTTGAAATTACAATAGATAATCAGATTGATGTTGACTATAATGGCTTAAGTAATGGTTCTGTTAGTTTAGGCTCAACAGGAGGATGGTCTTTTCATCAATATTCCATAGATGGTATAGACTTTCAAAACAGTTCTATATTTAGTAACCTGAGTATAGGAGATTACACCTTCTATGTAAAAGATGGAAGTGATTGTTCAAACTCTATTACAACAACCATTACAGAACCAGCTCCTTTTACTGTCAGCTTGAATAATAATGAAACACAAGATGTCAATTGTTTTAACGGAAGTGATGGTCAAATAACAATTAATGCAGAAGGAGGTCGTCCACCTTACAGTTTTACTTTAGATAACGGAGAAGGAAATATAATTACCCAAAGTTCAAATGTATTTGAAAACCTCCCCGCTGGAAACTATAAAATTGATGTGGGTTACAATACCTATACTGAAACAATCAATAACATTTTTATAAGTCAACCAGGTAGTGCACTTACCTCAGTTATAGATAATTATCAGCAACCCAAATGTACTTTTGCTGATGGATGGGCTACAGTAAATGCAAGTGGAGGGACAGGCCCGTATTCTTATACATGGAATAATCAACAGGTAACTTCTACCGCTACAAATTTAAGTTCGGGAGATTATTTTGTTGAAGTAACTGATGGCAACAATTGTATAGATACCGCATTTCTCACACTTTATGATATTGAAGGGCCAGAATTAAATGTAACTCAAATCAACGATCTTACTTGTTTTGATTCGGATAATGTTGGAAGTATAACTTTAAACGTTTCAGGAGGAAATGAACCATACAATATCCAATGGAACGACGCTAATAATCAAACTGGGCTTACAGCTTCAAATTTAGGAGCAGGAAATTATTCAGCCACAGTGACGGATGATGATGGTTGTATTTCTATTCTGGAAGATTTGATAATAACAAGACCCGAAGAACTATCTGCCACCCTTGCAGACTTTAAAGACCCCGCCTGCTACAACGACACCAACGGCGAAATCACCATAGCAGGAAACGGCGGAACAGCCCCTTACCACTACCAATGGCAAAACATTGATGGCAACCCAACTACCGCCACAGTAACAGGTTTAGCAGCAGGAACTTATGAGGTACTCATTACCGATGAGCACAATTGTACAGCAACTGCAAGCAACACCTTAATGAACCCCGAAGAAATCATTATTAACCTGCCCGATTCGGTATTTATTTGCCAGGGACAAACAGCTACGCTGGACGCCGGAAACTTGGGCGCACTATTCGAGTGGGTGGCCGATAATGGCTTTAGCAGCAATCAGCAAATTATCAATGTACAGGATCAGGGTGCTTACCTGTTGCAGGTAAGTAACGTAGAAGGTTGCAGTAACACCGCCAAAACCTACGTGAAATTCGAAAACCGACAGTTTTATGGCACGTTTTTAATGTCTGGCGAAGCCACCATGACTGATACAGTTATTGTAATAGAACTTTCAAAACCGCAACCCGATTCGGTGCAATGGTACATTACCGACGACTTTATGCGACTGGTTGATGGTAATGATTACAAAGAACTCATCCCACTGCAAACCGGGGATTTTGTAGTAGGCATGAAAGCTTATTTTGCAGGCTGCGAAGAAACGGTGGAAAAACGCATCAGCATTATCCCGGCAGATAACTCAACAAACCAAAAAGCCGCAACAGATGCCTTGATTCAAAAGGCCAAATTATTCCCGAACCCAAACACCGGACAATTTGAGGTGGAAGTAAACCTGGCTAAAGAAGCAGACATCAGCGCCGATGTTTTCAGCATGAAAGGAATGCGGATGATACCAACAAAATACGATTATGGAAAAAAAGATTACATACTGGGTTTCAATTTGATGCAGCTAAATCCGGGAGTTTATTTTGTAAACATTATGGTAGAAAATGAAGTAAGAAAATTGAAGTTTATTGTTAATTAGAATTTAGAACCTTGAAATTAGAAATTAGTTGGAAGAAAGAAGTATTCAGTATTCAGTTGGGTGTATTCAGAAACAAGAAGCTCCCAAAAAAATCCGTTAGATCTGTTCAATCTGTTAGATCCGTGTTCTATTAATTAGTGCTTTGTGAATGCAGACTATAAAAATTGAAGAAAAAATTATGGAATTTCATTTCAATTAATAAAACAGTAGGATGAGCCTAAAAAGCAAGAAAATAGAAGTTCAAGGAAATAAAATAACAATTATTGATACAAACGAGTAGCCTTTTTATATGCTACCGAAGCTGATGTGCTTAATGTAGCCCTTTTTGGTAAAACTGCAAAGCAATGGAGAGAAGAAAACCCTGAGGAAAAAGGAAATATAAGGGACTATGCAGATGTTTCTCAACTGGTATGCCTTGCAAACCTGGAAACAATCAATGCTCTTTTAATAAAGGAAGGAATTTCACAATCTGAGAGACTTATTAAATGAAATGAAATAGCCATTGAACAAATGAAAATTTTGACCAGAAATATTTCTACACTAACAAAACTTGATTGAAAAAGACGAGATTATAAAAAATAATTGATCAAAAAAAGTTAAAAGATGGAAGTAAGAAGTATTCAGTATTCAGTTGGCAGTATTCAGTATTCAGTCGGCAGTTGGGTGTATTCAAAAACAAGAAGCTCCCAAAAAATCCGTCAGATCTGTTCAATCCGTTCAATTCGTGTCCCAAAAATAGTGTACCATTAAAAGAAATAAGAAAATAGTTGGAAGATGGAGGTAAGAAGTATTCAGTATTCAGTTGACAGTCGGCAGTATTCAGTCGGCAGTTGGGTGTATTCAAAAACAAGAAGCTCCCAAAAAATCCGTCAGATCTGTTCAATCC
The DNA here is from genome assembly GCA_050291445.1 of Bacteroidales bacterium. GTDB lineage: Bacteria > Bacteroidota > Bacteroidia > Bacteroidales > NBLH01 > NBLH01. The sequence continues at coordinate 16,972 of JBNKJW010000019.1, forward strand.
GTTCAATTCGTGTCCCAAAATCAGTAAAAATCATAATCATCATAAAAAATCAGTGTACGATTCCTTTAATTAAAATGAAAAGATCTAATACACAAATTTCTAATTTCTAATGACCGACATAGTTAAGATGAAGAGCAAAATCAAAATATTACTTCTATTTTTATTGACAAGTATCAATGCACTTGCCCAGAATTACCCCATCCAATCCTCCGTAACCATCAGCCCGCCCTATTCGGTTTACCTGTCCGATTACGCCTCCATTAGCAGCAACAAGTTAATGGTCAACCTAATGCTAAAAGACCCCATGGAGCCCCGCGTTGA
>JBNKJW010000020.1:0-8662 GCA_050291445.1 Bacteroidales bacterium
CGGAAGAAGAATATTGCCAAAACATGGTTTCTTTTGGTTCAAAGTTGCTTAGCATCTTTGAGATGCTTAGCAACAAATCACTAAAAGCTATTTTTAATTAGGAAAATCTATTAACTCGAACTTTTGCCGTATTGGTATTCAAAAACAAAATAAGCAATAGTTTACTAGCTCTTTTTAGAATTATATATGACATTTCACAGTATTTAAAGACTGAAAGCGGAAGAAGAATATTGCCAAAACATGGTTTCTTTTGGTTCAAAGTTGCTTAGCATCTTTGAGATGCTTAGCAACAAATCGCTAAAAGCTATTTTTAATTAGGAAAATCTATTAACTCTAACTTTTGCCGTATTGGTATTCAAGAACAAAATAAGCAATAGTTTACTAGCTCTTTTTAGAATTAGATATGACTTTTCACAGTATTTAAAGACTGAAAGCGGAAAAAGAATATTGTCAAAACATGGTTTCTTTTGGTTCAAAGTTGCTTAGCATCTTTGAGATGCTTAACAACAAATCGCTAAAAGCTATTTTTAATTAGGAAAATCTATTAACTATAACTTTTGCTGTATTGGTATTCAAAAACAAAATAAGCAATAGTTTACTAGCTCTTTTTAGAATTAGATATGACTTTTCACATTATTTAAAGACTGAAAACGGAAGAAGAATATTGCCAGAACATGGTTTCTTTTGATTCAAAGTTGCTTAGCATCTTTGAGATGCTTAGCAACAAATCCCCCCTCGGATAAATTTCAAAATCATGTTTTCAAAAACCACCAGTATTTTCGAAATGTATTAAGGTTTATGATTATCGGTCGTTTACCACTAATCTAAAATTATTCATTTATAAGTTTTCAGGTTTGAAGTCAGAAGACCGAAGTCGGAAGAGTTAAAAACTTCTGTTTCTTTTCTTCCGACTTTGGACTTAAAGCCTGTCTTTTAACCAATTTTTAAATCTAAAGGTACATGACCAACGAATCAACTTAAGGTTTGCTCTGTTTTATGGTTTTGTTGGATTAGCCTTTTTCCACTGGTTTCTTATCATCCTCTTTTAACCCAGCCTTTAGAAATGTAGTTGTATCAACTCCTTCAATCACTTCAACATTTATTCCATCGGAAAGGCCTGTTTTTATACTTATTTTTTCAAAAACCTGGGGCGATTTTTCAATTTCAACATAAGCCGAATCGTTTTCAAAATTAACAAGGCTTTCTTTCACTGCCAAAACATTTTCCTTTTTATCCAGCACAATATCGGCATTGGCACTGTATCCAGCCCTGATAAACTGCGAATCTTTTAGTTTAACATCTGCTTTTATTTCAAACTGAATGGCACCGTTTTCTTCAACTCCTTTAGGGGCAATGTATTCAAGCCGGGCGTAAAAAGTATCGTTTTCAATAGCACCAATACGCAACATTAAATCCATTCCCTGCTTAATTTTACCTACTTCTGTTTCATCTACTTTGCCTTTAAAAATCATGTCGTTCATATCGGCAACAATAGCTATGGTAGTACCATCATTAAAAGTATTACTTTCAATTACAGAATTTCCTTCCTCAACCGGTACATCCAGTACCATACCATTAATGGTTGACCTAATTAATGTATTTGTTGTAGCACCCGACTTTTTAATAACCCCTTCTTTAATTAATTGCAAATTGTTTTCAGCAGCCTCAACTTCTTCTTTGGCGCTACTAAAATCAATCTCATTTTTTTGGAATTCGGCCTCTGCAATAACTCCTTTATCCCGCAATTCTTTTTGTCGTTTATATACCAACTCTACATCTTTAAAACGTATTTTTGATTGTTTTAAACGAGATTCTGCATTGTTAAGACTCAACATATCCGGAATAATGGCTACCCGAGCTATTAAATCGCCCTTGTGGACAATTTTTCCTGCTTCAACATAAATTTTTTCAATAATACCAGAAACCTTAGGTTTTATTTCAATTTCTTTTCGAGGCACCACTGAACCAGTTGCAACAGTTTTTTTGGTAATATTTGTGATAAATGGTTTTTCAGTATTGTAAACCTTGGGTTTTTTTTCTGATTTTTGGTAAAGAAATACAATGGTAAAAATAAAAACAACGCCAATAATTATTAATAAAGAAATTCTTAAAATTCGTTTCATTTGCTTGTTCTTAAATGTGATACATTATTTAGTTAAAAGTATGATTTTTTATTATTACTCATCCCGTAAAGCATCAATAGGTTTTATGCTAATTGCACGCTGGGCTGGAATCATTCCTGCAAAAACACCAGAAACAACCAATATTATCAGCGCTGTAATTGCAATATTAAAATCGACTTCGGGGTGCTTAAACATCTCAGTATCAGCACCTGATACCTCCAACAAATAGTTCACCCCTTCAACAATTGCCACACCGGCAACCATCCCTAAATAGCCAGCAAAAGCAGTTAAAAAAACTGATTCGGAAATTATCTGACCGATTATTTTCCATGGTGTAGCACCTATTGCTCTTTGTATGCCAATTTCTTTGGTCCTTTCTTTTACAATAATCAGCATAATATTGCTAACTCCAATTACACCAGCCATCAGGGTTCCTACCCCAACTATCCACATTAGGGCCGCAATACCACCAAAAAGACCGTTCATTTTATCAAACTCTTCTTCCAGATTAAAACCACCAACTGCCTGGTCATCATCCGGGTGAATATGGTGCCGTTCCTTTAACAATTGGCGGCATTTTTTATCAACAACTGAAACCGGAATATTATCCTTAGCAGTTACAGAAAAATAATGCACCTGATCGCCAAAATTATAGGCTTTTTGCAAAGAAGTAAACGGTAAAATGATGGTCTGTTCTTTTTCACCTCCAAAGTTCATTCCCGACATTGGCTCAAACACTCCAACAACCTGAAAATAAACACCTTTCACTCGAATATAATCACCTATTGGTTTTTCATCTTTTTCAAAAAGCACCTCTTTTACCCTGGTACCAATCACACAAACTTTTCGGCTTTCGTTAATGTCAATGTAATTAATAAAACGCCCTTCGAGTAATCTGTTAGGGTCAATTTTATTAAATTCAGGATAATCACCCTGAATGGTAAAGGCTCCGGTTTTTATTCCCCTGGTTACATTGTTTTCACCATCACCGGCACCCCACCCCTGCAACCTGGGAGCTAACACATCAATTTCAGGAATATTCTCCTTCAAGGCTTTCATATCGTCGTTGGTGAAATTGTATCTACGTCCACGCGGATAACCATCGTATGGCATTGTAGTTCTCCGCGACCATACAAAGGCACTGTTTGTAGCAAAATCGCCCATGTCTTCAAAAACTGAGTTTTCCAGGCCTTTACTGGAACCCAACATTATCATTAACATGAAAATTCCCCAAAAAACACCAAATGCTGTTAAAAAAGTACGAAGCTTATTGCTTTTTAACGCAGTATAAATTTCCTGCCATCTGTCGAGATCAAACATTTATATTCTGTTTTCTAGTTATTGTTTTCCAGATTTATTCATCTCTTAAAGCTACAATGGGTTTTATTCTGGCAGCACGGTTTGCAGGTACAAAACCAGCAACTGCTCCTGAAAAAATCAATAGTAATGTGGCCCATACAGCTGTTGAAAAATCAGCTTGCGGATCCTTAATAAAAGGAACACTTTCAAAGACTGGTGAAAGCAACTGCAATAAACCTACCCCCAACACTAACCCAATATATCCAGCGGTTGCAGTTATTAAAATGCTCTCAAAAAGAACTAATGAAACAATACTTGCAGGTGATGCTCCTATTGCCTTTCGAATTCCTATTTCTTTGGTTCTTTCTTTTACAACAATCATCATAATATTACTAACCCCAACAATACCGGCAATAATGGTCATTACTCCTATTATCCATACAAAGGTTCTAATACCAGCAAATAAATTCTGGAATTGCTTAAATTCTTTCAATGTGTTGTGAATAAATACTGCCTGATCATCTTCAGGATCAAAATGATGCCTTTTTGCAAAATCCTTTCTTACTTCGGCAATCATATTTTCACTTTCTTCAGCCGATTTGTATGTTGTAAATGTAAGCCGATGAAGCCGATTGCCCCCATTAAAGATTTTTTGTGCAGTTGAAACAGGAATATATACCCGGTTCATGTCACGCTCATTTGGATCGGTAAAAACGCCAACCACTTTAAATGGTATTCCATTCAAATTCAAATACTTACCAATTGGGTCTTCTTTTTTAAATAAACTTTCCGCCACTTTTAGACCAATGGTTGTCACTTTTCGAAAATCCTCAATATCAATATTATTCACAAATCTGCCATCTTTCATATGCGCATTTTCGATTTGCTGATATCCTGGATGACAGCTAATAATATCAAACGCACCATATTCATTTTTATACGAAATAGTACCAGAACCTCTTGTGAAAAACCGTGCAGAAAGATACTCTACACCATCAATTTTGTTATCAATTTGTTCGTAATCTTCGTTCGTAAACTGAATTCGACGCCCTAATGAATAGCCCTTGTATGTTTTGCTTGTTTGACCTGGCCAAAGCCAGATACTGTTCACCGCATCTTGTTTAAACTCAGATTCAACACCATTCTGAAGTCCTTTTCCTGAGCCCAAAAGATTAATCAGCATAAAAATCCCCCAGGCAACGCTAAAACCTGTTAAAACAGTACGAAGCTTATTTTTTCTAATGGTGCTGAAAATTTCCTGCCACTTATCCAGATCAAACATGGCTATATTCGTTTGAGTGATTTTCAACCAACTGCTTTTCTCCGTTAATCGATTCTATTAAACCATCCTTTAAACGGATTATTTTATTGGTCATTTCGGAAATATCTTTTTCGTGGGTAACAATAATTACGGTTATCCCTAAGTCATTGATTTCCTTAAATATATCCATCACTTCGTAAGAGGTTGAAGTATCCAAAGCACCTGTAGGTTCATCGGCTAAAATAATCTTCGGTTTGGTAATTAAAGCGCGTGCAATAGCTATTCGCTGCTTTTGTCCACCAGACAATTCGTTTGGTTGGTGATGTGCCCATTCTTTTAGCCCCATTCTATCAAGAAACTCCATAGCAGCAATGTTGCGTTTTTTCCTGCTCACGTTTTGATAATAAAGTGGCAGGGCAACATTTTCAATGGCATTTTTAAACGAAATGAGATTGAAGGATTGGAAAACAAAGCCAATGTACTTATTGCGAAGTAAAGCAGCCTTTTTTTCTGACATCACCCTTATTTCCTGATTGTCTAATATGTACTTTCCTTCATCGTAGTTATCTAGAATCCCTAGTATATTTAGCAATGTAGATTTACCGGATCCGGAGGACCCCATAATAGATACTAATTCTCCTGCGTGAATGGTAAGATTTATGCCTTTAAGTACATGCAGACTATTTAAACCACTAACATAGGATTTATGCAGGCTTTCAATTTGAATCATACTCACAAATTATAAAATAACAACAACCTTAATTGGCACCTTTCGTGCCATTTACATTAAGTAATTAAATATCAAACAATTGTTAAAAAAACTCATTTTTCTAAACAATTTTAAAATTGCCCGAATACGGACACTTCTTTTCATAACCGGACACTTTTTGGCTTACTCCGAAAAGAACAAATAACAAATAAAGCCCTGTATTACAAAAACTTAAAACACATGGCACACATGTTGATATTTTTTGGTTGGTTAATGAAATTATCCTTTTTTCTGACCAACGTTGGTTTGGTTGATAATTAAGGTTAATAATTAAAGGTAATAGGTTGGAAGCCACTCAATGAGTGGCTTTTTTTTGTTTTGTAAAACTAAAAAAGGACAAACTCAGTATACCACACACCTAAGCACTCAATGCCCCTCACTTTTACAACTTTTAATACAGCTTTTTTCACCCACCAATTTTCGACATTGACTCAAAGATAAAAGCATTGCGGTCTTTTTCTGCTTCTTTACCATCTTTATGCCTGTTTTTAACTACTGCAATGATGTGTTCTTTTATCTCATTATCAGACACTCCTGTTCTTAACAGTTCCCTTAAGTCTAATACGGGATCGGCATATAAACAAGTTTTTATTCTTCCGGTTGAGGTAAGTCTTATCCTGTTACATGTACTACAAAAATTTCGTGTAAATCCGGCAATAATTCCAATCATAAAATCACTTGAATCAATTTTATAATCAATAGTGGTTCTGTTTTTTTGAAAAGGTTGTTGAATTAATTCAAATTTTGTAGAAAGTAAACCTGCTATTCTTTTAGCTGACCATACAGACTCAAATTTTTCGTGCTCGTTAAATGGCATTTGTTCAATAAATCGTAGGTTGACAGGCATTTTCCTGAAATATTCTACAAAATCAATAATTTCATTGTCGTTTACCCCATCCTGAACCACCACATTCAACTTTGTTTTAATTCCAATGTCTATTGATTTTTTAATGGTTTTCATTACTTTTTCAAAAGCATCCCGTTTGGTAATTTTTACAAACTTTTCAGGGACTAAGGTGTCAAGGCTAATGTTTAGTTTTAAGCCATTTATACTTTTCAGCTTTTCAAGGTATGGATAAGCCAGCACTCCGTTAGTAGTAACATTCACATTATCAACACCTTCGAGCCCTACAGCATATTCTAACATGTCCATAAAATCCTTTCGAAAAAAGGGCTCGCCTCCGGTAAATCGTACTTTATTTACTCCTAAATCTACAAATATTGCTATAAGGCGAAGCAATTCTTCATAACTCAATATGTCGGATTTAGGCAAAAACTGCATATTTTCATGTGGCATGCAATAAGTGCAACGTAAATTACAACGGTCGGTAATAGCCACCCTCAGATAATTCATTGGGCGACCATGTTTATCTATAATCATTTGATTTTGTATCCTAAACAATAAAAGACAAATTTATCTTTTTTTATTCATCTCCAAAACAATTATTTAGGAAACGGAAAGTTGAAAGTAGGAAGAAAAATGATACAAGCATTGTCTTTTCCCTTAACTTAAAACCATTCTAAATGATTATTAATCAACAGGTTATCAACTTTAGTGGTAAACAAGGATTAATTAAATAAAATTATTCTTTCCAAAAAGGCACAAATGCATAATCAATATAATCTAAACTATCGTGTTTGAAAGTAGCCCTTTTAATTGCCAAAATATTTTCTCCTCTTGATAGCTTTTTTATATCCAGAACAGTAAAAATACCTTTATCTTTTTTTTCAGAGCTGGTTTTAAAATAGAATTTAGTTTCAGCAACAAGCGAATCGTTTAAGTAAATTTTAAACAATGAGGCCAAAGCGTTTAACGACTTTTCTTTGTATTTTTCTTCATTATCAGAAATATTCAGCCCCTTACCACTAAAATTAAATTGCACTTCTGAATTAAACCCTTCGTTAATTGATGGAGTAAAATCGGGTTTTAGTTTTCGTATAATTCCATTATATTCAGGGTTATAGACTAAAAAAACTGGAAGAAAGTTATCCTTTACTGTGTAGGATGGAATATCAACTTTTCGAATGTGGTCATCATTGCTACGCAAATCAGTATAATAATTATTAATAATATGCAACGAGGGGGACTTCTCTGGATAATAGATGTGATGATTATAATTAAAAAGCGGAACCATAATGATAATTAGCAAATAAGGAATAATTATCAGCCCAATTCGTCTTTTAGAAAATTTTGAGATTAAATTGTAATACAAAGTCCTGTAAAGGAAAGATAATGTAATCCAGCTAAAAAAATAATAAATGGGGTAATAAATCCTTGAAATTCTTTTGTTTTTCTTTAAAACCCCCAATGTTAAAAAATCAAGCATATAAATAATACCTGAAATTAAAAATAGTATAATTGTAGTAAAATTTATAACTTTAAAAATGGTATTGAAAACACCACTTGTTTGCTCAACTAATGTATTAGCTAACTGAGCAAGAACAAGCAAAGTAACCAGATAAAGTCCTACTGAAATAATAAAAAAAATAATCAAAAAAGCGAATGTAAAAATCAAGCTGCTAATTTTATCTACAACAATCACCAAATCATCAAGCTTTGTGATTTTCTTCTTTAGTTTTTGAGTAAAAAAAGTACTGTATTTTAGTTTTTCAAAATTTGTAGTTGGAGCTACTGATCCTAGACCAACAACCCCAACCCAGAACCCCCTGAATATTAGATAAATAACAAGATTAATTATTAATGCATAAGAAGCCAGTAAAACAAGGGCAAGAAAAATATAGATACCAACTGTAAAATTAATATTCATGTTTAAGTTTACACCAATGTTATCAATCACTACCTGAAGCCACTCTGCTAGCTTTGTGAGCAATACAATTGAAAAACCCGACACCAACAATTCAAGCTCCCAGCTTTCTTGCTGAAGTTTTTTCACCCATTTATTGGTAGGTTGTGTTTCATCAAAATTATTTCTGAATTCTTTACCAAGCATGCTAATATTTTTAGGAATAAATAAGGCTAAAGATAAAAATTTTGAACAATCTAAATTTAGCCTGCAAAATTCATTAGTTTAGGGCTCACTGAAAAACACCTAAGCCTATTAAAATTAAACCTAAATAATGAAAATAAAAATTCAATCAAAAAATCATAGGGTTTTGCATGCTTGATTATATAAAAGTGACAAGATTTTGCCCAATATTTAAAATTTCATTATCCCATCGAAAGCAAAACCGGACTTTTATTGAGATTTA
>JBNKJW010000021.1:0-71041 GCA_050291445.1 Bacteroidales bacterium
CTTTTTAGATTTAGTTAATTTTCGCATAAATCGCCCCAAATTTTATTGAACTATCCCGATAGTCCTTCAAAAATTTAGGCCAATTTCTACTAAAAATTAACCTAAACTGTGCAATTATTTTATGTCGAACTCAGGTTAATAAGTTTTAATTTTTACCAGCCAAGTTTAAATGCTGGTATTTAAAGAATACAAACCTCTTAGTTTTAAAGATAGTTTTAATTTATATCACATACACATCTCACATAATTATACACATACCTTATATCTCCTTGTGGGCCAAAGTATTCGGGGTCGTTGTTGATGTCACCACTTTTAGGCTCGCTACGCTGGCAACCTGCCCCATGAACATCTAAAACTTCATTGTTCATCTTTCCAAGTCCTTCACCAAATGCAATATACACGCCAGAGCTATAAGGGTTTACTCCATCCTTGTGCGAAGTACCTGTCCAAAAAAATGGATAATGACCCGGGCTTCCATTAGGATATTGGATTTTGGTGACATCAAATACCGGATCGATAGCAGGAGAATTAATTGTTTGTGGCGACCGTGTATAATTAATAATGCTTTGTAACTCCTTTGCATTTGGCAGTCTCCAATCTGAGTGTCCAGCCAATTCAAGGTTTTCGGCATAGGCAAGTGCTTCTTCCCAATCCCCGGTGGTGCCATCATCGGCCTTTTGCCACATTAAACCAGTAGCCAAATCACTTACGGTACCATCACCATTGTTTACAAAATCATTTTTTCCATAGTCAGTGTTTCCTCTTACCATTCTAAAATACATTGTATTACCCACTGTAGTACCTGGTTTGTATTTTGGATAACCTTTGATTCTTCCATCCACAAAGTTCACCCCAAAAACTGTGGCATCGCCATTCATCGTTTTTCTAACATATTCAGTTGATGACCAGGTTTGGGCATCGATTTCGCGTTCTCCAAGGCTTACATTTCATATTATATTAATGATACACTCAAGCTAATTTACCAGGTAAAAACCTGACAAGTAAACAAAAAATCTGACTGGTCTTACGACTATTATTTTACTTATCTTTTCACGATTTTAAAAGATTCAATTACATTAAATAAAAGAATTCTATGCAACGGAATGTTTTGTCAATGTAATTTGGAATTTTAATAACGAATACTACCAATAATCATAAAATTACTTCAAACAAATTCAAAGAGCTTAAAAGGTCTAACTTGCTTAATGGAAGGTTTTATGGAAGAATAGTAACTTAGTATTGCATAACTGGATGTAAGTATTCAATATTTATGGAGTAACAGAATTAAAAGTTAAAGTTGCCTTGTCAATTACTGTTACTTCAGAAATGGCATTTATTAGCACATCATAGGTTACATTAATAGTACTTTCCAATGGCAGGCTCGATGGTGTTGCAGACAAAGCATACAATGTAATAGTATATTCATGAGTGCTGCTTGATGGTGAACATGGTGAGGTGTAAGAAATGGCTGTACCATCTTTATTTGAGCCCATGTACCACGAGCCATCATCAGCTGTCCCATAAGGTATCTCAGTCACCTCCGGATCAATATTCCAAAGCAACAGATAGGAGTTTGGATGAGTTAAATCATCAGGGTTGGGGTAATGCACCATGGTAATTGCTAACGACTTTGTTCCTTCAGGAACATTTGACCATGAGAGAGGAATAGAGTTCTCAACATCATTTATTTTTTCCTCACATTTGTAGGAATCTAATAGTTCACCGTTTTCAATAGCGATACTGCTTAAAGTAAACCCGGTAGTATCTGGGGTAGTATTGTCATCTTTATTGCATGAGGTAGGTAGTAAACAACTTATACCAATTAAAACACCTAGTAAATCAGGCATCCACTCTTGAATTCTTTTTTTCATTGTTCTTTTTTTTGAAGTCTAAATTTAACAAGAATAAATGAGGGATCTTATCGATCCATTTCATTTATTTCTTCACAATTTTCGAAGTAATTACTTTATTATCTGTTTGAATGCTAATTAAGTAGATTCCTTCGTCAAATCCGGATAAATCAAAAGTTGCATTCTTATTAATGGAAGTCTTTTGAATAAGTTGCTTGCCTAATAAATCTGAAATAATCAATTTTTGAATTTGATTATTCGTAACATCCAGTTTTAATACATCCAATACTGGATTAGGATAAATTTTAATTCCTTTTTGCTCCAATGTTTCAAAACCAACTGTTGAGTTTACCACTACATCAAAACTACAAGTGTTCGTATTTCCTTCATTATCTGTTACGATCCAGGTAACTGTAGTTGTTCCAACAGGAAACGGGGCACCGGAAAGTGAAGCTGAGTTGTTATAATCATTTTCAATATTGGCAACCCCACAATTATCTTCAGCAGTAGCCAGATCAAACTCGGTGCCCTGCACTGTGTAAGTTGATCCTGCATCGGCACTTACTGTCTGATTGCCTAAACAGCTTAATGTGGGAGCAGTAACATCCTCAACAATAAGAGTTTGATCTGCTGTGGTGCTATTTCCGTTGCTATCATCAAAGATCCAGGTGATGGTGTAGGTTCCCTGTTCTGTATATTCAGTTGGATCGGAAGTGGTTCCCGTAATGGTTCCGGCACAAGCATCGGTAGTTGTGGGAGCGGTTGCTGTTACCGAACATTCTCCTGTTAAATCTGTTAATGTTGGTGTTACCGGAGCCGTTACATCTTCTACAATTACAGTTTGTTGAGCGGTTGTACTGTTACCGTTCCCATCATCAAACGTCCATGTGATAGTATATGTTCCTTGCTGTGTATATTCTAGAGGATCTGATGTTGTTGCTGTTATATTTCCTGCTATTGCATCGGTTGTTGTAGGAGCCGTTGCTGTTACCGAGCATTCTCCTGATAAATCTGCTAAAGTAGGTGTTATCGGTGCAGTAACATCATCCACAATATCTACTACTGCATTTGTACTTTGTTGGCTTGCACCGCAGACGCTTGTTACAATGCAATAGTAAGTTCCACTATTTGAAAGATCAGTCGCAATGGTTAAGGTTTCACTTGTTCCGTTTGTAGCTATGGCTACATCATCTTTGTACCATTGGTAATTTATTTCCAAATCGCCTGAGGCTCCTATCGAAAGGACAATATCAGAAGTTCCCTCATAAACGCTTGTTGAACTTCGGGGATGCGTACTAATACCTACATCATCACTAGCAGCTCCTCCATCATAAATATTCCAGTTATAAGTATTTACCAATATTGCCCTTGCAGCTTCGCTAAGGCAACTATAGGTGCTGGTTCCAGCATGAAATGACACATTTGATTGCAATGATAGTACCGACCAGGCATTCAGTATAGCATCATAGTTTGTAGTGGACAATCCTGCATTTTGAAAAATACTTCCCATGGTTGTAACCTGAGATATGTTCCAATTGCTTAAATTCTGATCGAAAGATGTTGCCTCGAAAAACATCATACTCATATTTTCAACCTTACTAACATTCCAGGTAGTAATATTACCATTAAACGCTGTGCTACCATCGAACATATTTCCCATTTGGGTTACATTACCAACATTCCAATTGTTTAAGTCCTGATTAAAAGCTTTGGCACCCGCAAACATCAAGCTCATGTCTGTAACTGCACTTACATTCCACCCTCCGATATTCTGATTGAAGACACTTGAACCATTAAACATTCCGTACATGGTAGTTGCACTGCTAACAACCCAGTTGCTAATATTGGCATTAAAAAGAGGAGTGTTTCCAAAAAGGTAAGTCATATCTTCAACCTTACTAACATTCCAGTTGCTGATGTCTGCATTAAAACTGGTTGCATTATTGAACATATAACTCATGTCGGTAACAGCACTTACATCCCAGCCACCAATATTGCCATTAAAATTACCTGCACTTCTGAACATCGATGAGGTATTTGTAACACCTGGTGGAATTGATGCTGGCACTTCAGTAAGATTAGATGCATTGCGAAAAGCATAAGAAAAATCGGTTATTCCAAGGTTTCCAAAATTGGTAACTCGGGTTAATTTCTGAGCATTAACTCCGTTACGACCATAGTGGGTTAATGAGCCGATAATCATTACTGTATAAGTTCCTTCGGCGCTGTAGGTATGAGAAAGATCTGCTGAACTTGTAGTGCTTTCAGAAGTGCCATCTCCCCAAAAAACCGTGACATCAACTGTTCCGTTTAAGGGTAAGGTGATGGTTGTTCCTGTACCTAAATTGGTGTTGAATTCGAGCAGCATGTTTTGTCCGTTATCTACAATAACAGTCTGATTGGCTGTTGTGGCGTTTTCACTTGCATCTTCAAAGATCCAGGTAATCGTGTAAATCCCTTGGTGGGTATATTCAGTAGGATCGGAAGTGGTACCTGTTATGGTTGCACCACAATTATCGCTTGTGGTAGGAGTTGTGGCAGTTACCGAATTTACTCCTTCAATAGTTGAAAGTACTGGTGTTGTCGGAGGTGTACTATCGTCTATTGTAATAACCTGTACCCCCGTTGTTTCATTACCACTGGCATCAGTAGCTTTCCAGGTTCTGGTTACAGAAGAGCCATTGTTTACATCTGATAATGTAACTAAAGGATTGGCATCACAAATATCGGTGGCTGTTGCAGTTCCGGAATAGTCCGGATCTAATTCATAACTGCATTGTACAGTAACATCTACTGGTACTGTTAATGTAGGAGCAATATTATCTACAGGCGTATTACTAGTTGTAATATCTGCACCTGAAGCAACCCAGTTTGATGTTGCAGTTGCCAGGGTAAAATTATTAAGTGTTCCATTAAATTGATTACTGGTTAAGTCGGTAAGTGTTGTTTCAAAAGTGTTGGTTTCTCCGGCAAAACCCTGGTTGAAATTGTAATAAGCCAACAAGCTGGTTTCATTACCTGTAAGCTCAGTGTTTCTGTAAGATGCAATTTCACAAGCTGTTCTTTGAGTTGACCAAATGCGCACTTCGTCGATTTCACCCTTAAAAAACTCTCCTGTTCCGTTGCTGCTGCCGATATTTAGATCTTGACCAGTATTGCCCTGATTAACAGATTGATTCATTGTTCCCTGGTAGATTCCGTTGATGTATACATCCGTAGTTGAGCTTTTCAAAACAAGGGCAATATGATACCATTCTCCTTGAGAGAAAGCATAGGTAACTGTAGCTACAGATCCATTATATATATCTATTGCGGAATAATTGTTCTTGATGTGAAAACTAAATCTTGTGCCACTTCCGTCCCTCAAACCAATAAAGCCCGGATTATTACCAGCTGTGCCGGAAACCCAATCAGGTTTTAACCATAGTTCGATGGTTCCTGTTGTAAATTCAAGTGCTGAATTGTTTGGAACAACCACCATGTCGTTAGCACCATCAAAATTTAGTGCATTGCCGGGTTGAGCCATTGATATCCCAGAGAATACTATTCCGATAATTAAAAGAGTTATTTTCTTCACCATGTTTTTCTATTTTATATTGAGCTGAACAATTCTGTTTTTTTTGAGATTAGCGATTAATCTTAATTATGATGCAAAGTTATTTGCTGTGACTAATGAGTGCAAAAAAGCAGGGGTGACAAAGGGGTGACAGCAAGGTGAATAGCCTGGTTCTTTTTATGAATGGATAATTTTGGGGGATGAATAACAACATGTTAGTGTTAAAATCCGGTCAGTTTCAAACACTAATTATTTAATGGCATATGTATTACATCTTTATTTGCATACTCCTTGCAAAAGTAGAATGAAAATAGTTGCCATTACATTAAAAGAAATGGCTCTATTCTAATTGTCGGTTGCTTGTTTAAAATAAATATGTTGCGAGATAAAAACTCAGCTAAATAACTGTACAATAAATTAATAAGTTTCTGTTTTTATAACTTTAGCTACTAAGCCAAACTTATTCCTTAACTATTTTAGTGCTCAAAACCTCTTTATCAGTCCGGAATAGAACCATGTATACACCCTCTTTCAAACTTGATATATCTAATGGCTCATTTTGTTTTGGGGCATATTTCTCAAATACAATCTTCCCGGTCATATCTAAGATGGTTACCCTATTCACATTTTTACCTGAATAATTGAAGTTTACTTTTCCACTTGAAGGATTCGGATATACAGCAATATTTCTCTTTCCTGTTATTTTATTATCTTCAATACCCGATAAAAGAGAGCATGTTATTTTATATGGATTGCTAACAGTCCCTAAATTTCCATCGGACTGAAAAATAAGTGTATTCGTACTCTCAAAGACCTTATCTGACGAGGCATCTCTAATTTTTATCTCTACATTTTCTCCTGAAACATTGTTGCTGAAAACAGTTAGCAGTACAATGTACCTATCCACGGAAGAGTTATACATCACCGATGCTGAACCACGGCACTCTCCATTCACATAGGTAAAAACTGAATCATTAACATCGGTAGAGGATGTTCCATCGATGATTAATTCACCTGTAATGGTCATGGAATACTGAAAGTCATGAGGATTGACCGTACATTGAGCCCATGTATTTTTTAAGTTGAATGCATTTATGATTGTTACAAATGCAATAAATATATAAATGTTTTTCTTATTCATATCTCAATATTTTTTTTAGAAGGGACTGTCCTCAGATTATAAGGACAGCCTCTTTTGAAATTGTACAGCCGGATTAATTTGTCTTAACCATTTTATATTGATAATCTTTGCCATCAATTTTCAATTTGAACAGATATATGCCCGGGCTTAATTTTTGGGTTGAAATATCTTTTACCCCCAGCGAAATTGTATGAGAACCGGTTATCATATTTTGATGGACGGGAATGCTCATTTTCTCTCCCAGTAAGTTATAAACTTCTAAAACAACATCGCTGTTTTTGTCCAGGCTGAAATTGATGTTTACTTCATTGTTGAATGGGTTAGGGTACATTGTCAAACCAACATCTTGTTTTTCTGCCAGTTCTCCGGCAAGGTTCAACTCAACAGGTGATGAAAGGCTACCCTGTATGTTATCGCTTTCGAAAGTTGTAGTTCCTTCCAGTTCGTAAACCTCTTCACCATTCAGCATTGCAAAGTTTATTTCGGTGCCATCGTCATCGGTATTGCCAAAAGCTGTGAGCATTGTATACCCTTTCAGGTTTGAACTTTGAACATTAAGTGTCCCAACGCCCCTTAATTCACCATTGATAAAGGCCCCGATTAAAACATCATCAGGAAGCTCTGTGGCATTAATATGGGCAACAACACTAACTGAACCCTGGTATGCATACGGGTTTACAACATTTTTGGCAAATGAAGTAACCAGACGGTTTTCAGCAACAGTTGATTTTAATGAACTTAACGAACTTTTATCCGGATAGCTGAAAGTAACAGAGTCGGTGGTTTGTGACCATAGCATATAACCTTCTCCCGGTTTCATGTAATCTAATGTGCCCAACCACTGATAACCATCATAGACTGCAAATTTGGTCTGACTCTTTATTACATCATTTTCAACGGCATTGTATGCTGCCAGCGCCTGGTTGGTTTCCAGGTTAAACCGGGGGATATAGCCGACCCTGTTCCACCCGTTGCTGATGCTAATCGGATAATCAGAAGGGCTGATGGCCTGACCTGAATAGTAAAGCGTATTGGCCGATGACAATTTTACCTTGTACATTTTTCCTGCATTGAGCGTAAGCCCGCTGCCTACCCATCTATTAAACCCGCTGTCATAAGTGGCAAAATGTGCTTCACTTTTTATCAGGTCGCCCGACTGTGCATTAACGTTGCTGAACAATGTGTTCGCCCCATTGTAATTGCTCATATCAAGGTTGAACGAAATCCATTTCCATCCATTAACCAACGAGATGCTGTTGTCGAGCAGGTAACCGCACTCAAAAACTACCGGGTTACTTGCAGAGCCTTGTACGTTATTAGGAATAAACACAATACCCGGCGCAACATCGGCATATACTTCGCCTGCGCTGGCATCCCATACTTTGCATGTTAGGTCTTCGAGTGAGTTATTGCCATATATAGTAAGGAAAACATAATACTCATCGCGGTTTTCAACATAGCTCACATTGGCAACCCCACGGCATTCATTACCCGCAAAGACCCCAATTTTATCATATATATCTGTTGAATAGTTACCGGCAATCTTAAGTTTGCCTATAACGTTGGCAATGTACTGATACTTGCTTTCATCTACTGTCCATTCGGGAGCTGGGGTGTAAACCCTTAAATTGATATTAAAAGGTTCGTTGTACCCAAAATCTGTAGAAAGCAACAGGTTCTCATCATAATAGCCGTTGTTTATCCCTTGGTTGATAGTAAAATGAACTTCGATTTCACCATTGGGCTCAATAACATCACTGGTAACGGATGCGGTTAACCAGTCAGGAATGTTTCCTATTTCAAACTCCCTGGCTACGCCACCGATATTCTTAATGGTTGCAGTAAAACTCAACGATTCGCCTACTGGCTTTTCGAGGGATATTTTATCATCGAGCCAAACCACCTGGTTCCGGTCAATATAGGCTGTCCATGTAGCAGGTGATAATAAGCGGTTGCCATTGAGGTCGAACACATCTTTTACACCTATTTCCAACACTGTGTTTTCAATTTTTGAGGGGTCAATGTTGGGCGTAATGATTATTTCATCAGTATTCACCACAAAATCGAACGGAATATCCTGTACAGGGCGGGCATCTTTTACTTCGGCTGCATCGGTACTAATAGAAGTACCGTTTACCGCCAATGCATCGCCATTGTTGTTGCCATAAGGATTAACCCACTGGTCTGTCCAAGTTTCTGTAAGCATTTGAACACCGCTTACCTCTTCGTAATTTTCAAATGGATAATAACCCAAAAGCCCTGTTTCGGTCCCGTTCAGTTTGGTTTTGTAATACAGTTTTAACTCCTTTTCTGTTCTGGTCGTGTTCCAGATACGGATTTCATCCATATACCCATTGAAATACGAACCGAAACCGTAGGTTAGCGGATCAATCTGCCATCCCATGGCACCTGCCCATATTTTAGAATTGAAGAAGGCTGCAATTCTATCAGCAGGAGTGGAATTTTGAAGCGTAGCATCGATGTATGCTTTGGCGTTTGAACTGCGGTCAACAACCAACGCAAAGTGGTGCCACTGATTGTCGAAATAGTTATTTGTCACCGCGTTAAAAATGTTGCCATTGCTGCTCACTACAATACTTCCGTTTGTCGTTGCATATATTGACAGGAACCTGCTTGCATCTATTCCCGGCATTACTTCATTTCCATTGCCCATGCCGTTTGAAAACAGGGCAGCACTTGCAACAGGTGTACTTCCTTTGAACCAGAATTCGATGGTGAAATCGGTTTCGTCGTCGATAACTGCTTGTGTCCCGTCCAGTTCGAGATATTGGTTGGTACCATTGAAATAAACCGAACGCCCTGAAGGTTCTATCGACCATTCGGCATTGATATCCATTACCTGGTTTTTCACTTTGTCAACAACAATGTTGCCTTCGCCCTCGTTCATTTCCCAAATCCTGCTGGCTCCCTGCTCTCTTCCCGACAAGGAGGTATAGAGATTTGCATAGATTTCCCCGGCAAACATTCGGGCATCGTTCCATATCCTGAACTCGTGCAGGTTACCATAGAGGTAATTGGCTGTTTGGGTGGCACTCCTTCCGATATAAACTTTCCCGGTACCGGTATATGCAATATCGGATACAGACTGTGAAAGGATATTCTGGTCGTCGACATAAAGTGAAACAATAGCGCCATCCTGGTCATAAACAGCGGCATAATGGTGCCATGCAGTAGCAGGATAAACTGTATTATAAGCTACAGACGGGTCGCCTGAAAAGGTCTGTCCGGCAATTTGCAGGTAAAACATTCCGTTGCCATCAATGCCTGTTTCAAGGTTATCAGAGGCATTTGCTCCCTGTGAAAAAATAACCCCGGGAGAGCTGTCTGCCCTCTTTAACCAAAATTCGATAGTAAACGGACTATTTGTCAATACAATACCGCTTGATACAGAGCAGTAATTTCCCAGACCGTTGAAATACAAGCTTGTGTTGTGGGTTATTTCGCTGCCATTTAAAACCCCCGTAAGGCTGATGTTGTTTTCGGTAATAATGCCTTGTTCCAATGCTTCGTCAAAACGGATTGAAATATCCTCGCCCGGCGATAATATGCCATCTCCCGGTGAAGGAGTACCAAATACTTTTGGCGGCTTGGAATCGATGAGACCGGAATACCATGGCGATTCATAGGTTGAACCATCGGAACAAGTGGAGCGTGCCCTTATCATGTAAGCCCTGTCGTTTAACGAGGATACATCCCAAACAAACGACTCCTGGGCACTTCCGCTTAACAGCTGTTTTTCGCCGGAGTATTCGTTATAGGCTGTTCCTGTATCGGCAAAATAGGCCTTAGTGCTTACGGCACTTCCTGTTAATGTTTTGTATTGGAACTGTATTTTTTCCAATGTACTGTAGTTAATATCATAACCGGTTAAGGTAATACCCATTTCACCGTTATCGTTGTAATTCAACACCCAGTTGTCCTGCATGCCTTTAATGTCAACTGGGGTACAACTAGGTGCAAAGTGTACCGAAATGTAAACCGTATCTGCAATATCATTTGCCAGATCGGCCGGGTTCCACTGGCAAACCGAATGCAGTATAATACCAATGCTATCATACTCATAAACTTCGGGTTGCCCTTTTTCCACCGTTAGGGTTTTGGTAAGTGTTTCCCATGCCGGTACCAGGTATTCTTTTTCGGGAGAATTGCCATCGATTTTCAATATAGCACCGTAAGGGTTGGTTGATTCATCGATGCTTAGTTCGTACCAGTTATCCGTATTTGAAGCGCTGTGGTTTTGCAGTTTCAATACAAAACTGGCCTTGTTGGTTTCGGGCACATCGGTTATCAACGCTTTCTCTACATCAATTACAGGTACTTCGCGCTGTAAGGTAGCTGTATGCAATTTGGCCAGGTTTTTCTGTGCGTCAAGTGCAAATATAGAATATTGTTCACCTTCGTAAGGGCATTTCGATTGTCCGCCACGAACAGAGAATATCGGACTACCAATATCAAACCCGGTAACGTCCCAGGTTTGGTTGCCGTCCATATCTTCGTAAGTGTCGAATGTATTGTAAAGCATATTTCCCAATTCTCCGGTAAAAACTGCCATATCAAACCCAAAGGCTGCTGCTGAAGCCCAATAGTTCGATTTGCTGGCCAGTTTCATTGCTATGTATCTAATGCCCGTAGAAGTAATTAAAGATCCTGCTCCAATACCGGCAACAATTACCTGGTTTTCCAAAAAATCTTCTTTCGAGGTTACACTTTCAGTAAAGTTATTATATGAATAGATGGGTACCCCTTTTTCCCTCTTAACATCAATACTGTAATAGTCGCCTTCATCGCGTTCGTCAATTGCATAGCCAAAAGTCACTTTGTTATTTTCCGATTCATTGCTTCCATTGGCCACCTCGCCCGCTATATTAAAAATGGAATTGCCGGTATAACCAAGCCCTGTGTAAAGAGTACCAAATTTAGCATTCCATTTGAATTTCAGTTGACGTGTGCTTTTCCAGTTATATTCCGAATTAAATGACTGAGAAACTGATTCACTATATGCACCTGATGAGCCATCAATAGAAATATTATTAAATGTTTCGGCATTAATTTTTTCAGCCTCATTCGTTGCAATGGCATTCATCCAGTAGGTTATCTGCTCATTAAAAAATTGTACAGAATCATTTTCTGTTGAATCACCCAGAAATACGTACGAAGCAGTTTTAACATCGAATGAGGGATTGACAGAAAGTGAATCTGATTTAAGCCTTTCCAAACTATTATCATCGTTATTTAACCCATAATAGGGAGAAGTACGAGGTAAATTGGAACGGTATTTCGAAGAAGCTAACAAATTGTCGCGTGCCACAATTAAATTAGGGACCAGTTCTGAAAGAATGTGCTTTTGAGAGTACACAAAATAAGTAGATGTATTGCCCTCGTCCATTACCAGCCCGTTTATAATTCCTAAAACATATTCGGCACCCGGTACGGCAATGTAATCCAGTCCATTATCCATACAAAACTGTTCGGGCAATAGCCGTAGGTTTTTCGACTGGGTAAAATAGGCATTTTTGGCATGTCCAATGTACAGGTCGGCATCGCTGCCTACATCTTCGGGATCTGAGCTGGTTTCAATCCTGCGGTTAAATGTTGTTGTTTCTTTATAACTGCCTTCGTTATCAGTACTTCTGGTTATTTGCAAACCAAGCTCTGAATCGTTAATAATTTCACTTTCAATTATAGCCCCGGCCAAACCGCCACCGAAAGCAAGTTTCGCTCCGGCATGTATTGTATTATCCAAACCGGAATTTACCTCAAAATTCAATTCCCAACTTGTTGTTCGTGAAAATTCCGACCCCTGTTCAATATAAGCATAACTGTGTGAACCCGGTGGGTCGCGGAGTACAATTTCCGGTACTTCATATCCATAAGTAACAAAATCGGTACCTGCAATCGGGAATGCCCCTAATATATAACCTCTGAATGGATTGGCCTCACGCCATTCCACTGTTATTTTGTCGGTAGTGGCATATACCTGCATCAGCTTGGTAAAGCTGTTTTCGGGCGTCAATAGGTCTTTGGTTATACTTGGGGTGCCCGCTTTGAATGAATACTGGTAATAGCCGGTTTCATCGGTACTTGCTGTTGCCCCTGAACCGGTAATTTCCAATTGGTTGTCAATGGTCAGGTTGGCTTTATCAACAGGCACTTTATCTACAACTGCTCCATCAGGATGATTGGGGTTGCTGTATTCTTCGTACACAAAGATGTTGGCTGTATAAGTTTTGCCCATTTGTAGTATAGGATGCAAATAGGGGTTAGTGGATGCTAAATCCAGGGTATCAGCCAGACCTGTTAGCTGATTGGTGAAATAAATCATGGAATCACCAACAAATTCGTTCCCGTTTAAATCTGTAATTTCAACGTTTGGTGCTTCCCTTATCACAAAGTTTAGTTTGTGGTGGTACCAGGCCGTATCAACCCGGTAATAATCGCCATCAGTGCTTTCAATAAGTGTACTGTCGTAAACGGTAACAGGGGTGAGCGAATTGGATAGATCGAGCGTTGACAAATCGTTTACATCTATTGAATAGGTGTCGTTCCCTGCTTTTTGTATTTCAAATTTTTCGGGAATCAGGTAAATTTCAAACTCACCAGTGCTGGCATCTGTCTGTACCGTTTTAACAGAAAATATTGTGGAGTCTGCCACATCAAGGTCATATGCTTCGTTTTGGGCCTTGAAAATAACATCGGCAACACCCACGTTGTTTGTTGATAAACCAAAACCTACCTCTTTATCGCCTTCAACTGTGCCACCATCAACACGCCCCAACACTTTCACAAGGGTACTGTCGATAAATTCTATACCGCTAAGGTCGTCGTTAAATTCGTAATAGTTGAAGTCTCCCGAAGCTTTTTTTGGCGGGAAATAGCCCGATGAGAACACGTGGCCGTCTTTTACAACAGAAATATAATGATAACCAATGGGGATATCTATAGTAAAATGACCTGTTGCATCGGTAGTTACAATATTTTTATCTGCCCCTGTTGCATAGTCACCATCAATCAGTATCTGCACTCCCTGCACAGGAAAGGTGCTGTTGTAGTAGGTTACTTTACCACTGACATTGAATGATGAAATATCGGTAAAATCGAGGTTGTTCTGTGTGGCATCGCCATTGCCCAGGAAAATGGTCTTTGAATTTGGGGAGAACCCGTGTACCCCCAGGCTTGGGGTTACCTTGTAAAGTTCACCGCCCTGTCTGTAAGGAATATAATCAGCGCTATAATCGCCGTATTCATCGGTGGTTGCGGACAGGCTCAACTGGTCGCCCGATGGGGTATCATCCGTCCAGTTAACACCGTTAACAAATACACCATCATGTTTATTAAAGCCCGAACCTGTTTTTGAGGCATCGTATATTTTGTTGCCAACGCCTTCGTCGCAGCGCCAATATCCGATTAAGCCATCTTCGTTTCCGTTGAGCAGGCGGTTGTAATTATGTTCGATTTCAGCATCAGTACGTTCTCTGTCCCAAAAGCGTACTTCATCAATGTATCCTCGGAAATATTTTTCAGAGAAACCAATATCGCTACCAATATACAATTCACCTGTTGAGACCGTATTAATTGGCCCATACCCTGTACTTTCTACAAGTGTATCCAGCTCGCCGTCTACATACATTTTTACATCGCCAATAACACTTGCGCCTTCAGGCACCACCCAGGCAACATGATGCCATTGGCCATCGTTTAGCTCAGCTTCAACAGTTACCCCACTTCCGCGCATATTAAACTCAAGGTTGCCAAAGTTGTCTACCCCTAACATCACATTTTGATAAAAAGTATTTACATCCCAATAACCATAATATAGCATGGTTTGCGAACGGCTGTTGATTGGCATCTTTACCCAGGCTTCAATGGTTCTGGAGTTATTTCCTTCAACACCATTAAAGTTATCAATTTTTACATAGTCATTATTTCCATCAAAATAGAGGCTCTTGCCTCCCATCCCCTCTTTAGGTTCAATCTTTACTTTAACGTTCTCAACTGCATTACCTCCCTTGTACTCCACATGCCCGTTGGCTACACCAAACGGAAGAGTAAAGCCTAAATCAGTAGCATCATTGGAATAAACCAAATTGCCTGAGCAATCTGCTGTTGCCTGTATGCGATAGTCGTACAAAATGCCCCCAAGCGCTGTTTGGTCCTTATAGAGCGTTTGTAAATTATTTAAAGAGGCAATGGTCTGGTAGTTATCTTCGCCAGATTCGGAACGTTCCAAAATAAAACCATCAATGGTTGAAAAAGTGCCATTGATGCCCCATTTTAGCTCCACCCCATCGCCATAATAGCCTTTTGAAGCATTCAGAAAACTAATTTTATTATCCAGATCGGTAGAACTAATGGATGCTGACTTGGTTTCGAAATACTTTCCTGCAGAACATGTATTTACGCCACCTACAGAGTATTTGTAAATTTTACAGGACGATACAGTATTATCGGTATAAGAAGTTGTGGTAATATCCTTAAACTCCACCGGGTTGGTGCCATCCTCATCGGTACGTTTCACAATCCATGAATCGGCACTTAAATCTGCCGGTATCCATGATATGATAATACTTCCGGCATCCGTATCCGGTGTAACCATAACGTTATCTGGCGGAGAAGGTAAACCAGCCGAGTAACCGGTTGCAATGGAAGAATAAGAAGCTTCCACGGTACACCCATTCTCATCTGTTCCGGTGGCAATAATCCGGTAATAGTAATTTGTGTTTATCATTGGTGGCTTATCGGTGTAGGTACTTTTACTTCCGTCCAAATTGGAGCTCAGGGTAAGCACGCCATCTGAAAAATTGCTGAAGGTAGATTGTTGTATATTCCAGGCAGGAGCAGTATAGCCGGCTGTCCAGTCTAAAGTGATGGTGCCGTCGCAATTATCGGTTGTGGCAGTCAGGTCGGGGGCAATGTAATGATTTTTTACCATACCATCGTTGCTCCACAATTCGTCTTTTGAATAATATTTAGTGCCATTAATATTCCAGTATGTCCTTATTTTATAACGGAATTTGTCCCCTCCTGAAACATTAATATCCGTATAAGTGGTATCCTGTCCATCGTACAAAATATTTGCCGTATTGTCATCTCTTACCAATTGGTAATTTACTTCGTGTTCCAATAAATAGTTGTATTTTGTTTTGTCTCCAAAATCACTCCAGTTTACCCAAATAGTATCTGATCCGCAAGTGCTTGCTGTGGCTGAAACATCGAAAGTACTACTGGCAATACGTGGTGGACATACAGGGGGGGACTGGTTGTTTACTACCCTGTTGTTAACATTGTCAGATACGGCAGCATCAGGATAATTTGGAATAGCACTTGGAAGGTATACTTTACTTCCCACCGTATAATCACTAGTGCAATGGTAATACCTGTACAGTTTATTCCAGTTTGGATGGCCAGGATTTACCTCCTCATTTCGATATTCTTTAAGTACCTCGCCTGAAAGGGCTGTCCGCCATACCCTTACCTCACCAACATACATTTTCCCTAACGAACCGTTCCTTAGTTGATGGCCCCCAATATACAACATGGGGTATAGCCCGGGAAAAAGGTTTGAAACAGGAGCCCCCTTTGCATTATGCAGGGCCTTCCAATAGGATTTGTTGTTTACCGAAATTCTGACACCATTTTCTCCATCGTAAGTAAAAGAAACATAGTTCCATGTATTCAAAAAATCAGGTGTGGTCATGTTGATTTCTGTCCAATAATTATTAAGGTCACCACCTTCAGCTTCCAGTAAAAAATGGTCGGTCAACCAAGACAGGCTCAATTTATAGGGGCCTCCGTCAAGCTTGAACAAAACCATTTCGTTACCCGGGTTAGGGGCCATCTTTACCCACATCTCAATGGTAAACGGGGTATTGGCCAAATTTTCTGAAAGATTTGTTAAGGTAAAACCTGAAATACTCATGGCGTCGCCCTCCTGATTTGTTAAATCGAGGGCGCCCTGCCTGGTGGGCTGGGCAATTATTGTAGCTGTAAAAGCCATGCTTAGCAGCAAGATTGCTGTAGTTAAACAAACATTGAGAAACCAGGGCCGTTTATGCCTGTTGTGTTTTGGGGTTTGTCCCCTTCGTGCTGCAAATATTGGCGGCATGAATAACTGTGTAATTTTTGTAACCATATTGTAATTTGAGTTTTTTTCAACTATTTATTTAAACCTATTGTCGTTTATGTTTTTCTTTATGGAATTAACTTCTACAATACAAAACTATTTGTTGGAGCTAAAGAGTACAAAAAATCAGGGGTGACAAAGGGGTGACAGACAGGTGAATAGCCTGGTTCTTTTTATGAATGGATAATTTTTAGTGATGAATGAGCTCCATCTTAAATAATTCTTCTAGCCTATTAATCGGGATAGATGAGTAGCAGCCTAAATTCGCTCAAGAAACTTTACAATATCCTGATCAGTTGTGAGGTTTAGCTTTTGTCGCAAGCGATGCCTGCTCTTTTTGGCCGAAGCAGCAGTTATATTCAAAATACTGGCAATTTCATTGGTTGAAAGGTTGATGCGGTAGTAGGCACACAGTTTTTTTTCGTAGGCAGTAATTTCAGGACATATTTCGGTAAGCCGTGTGAAAAAATCCTGGTGAACCAATTCAAAATGTTGTTTAAATTGTTCCCAATCATTATCTATGTTTAAGCTTCGATCAATGTATTGGCAAAGGCTGTTTACTTGCATTCTGTTTTCATTGCACTTTGTTTTCTCAATCTGTTCTTTAAGATTTAAAAGCAGGTTGTTTTTATTTACCAGTTGCATAGAGGAGGATACTAGTTCCCTTTTTGCCCTTTCAAGGTTCTCTTCCAGCAGTTCTTGTTCTTTTTGTTCAGCAGCAACCTTGTCCTTATAATATTGAGTGAGTATAAGCATGGAGTTGATTCTTGCCATTAGCTCTACCCCGTCAATTGGTTTTCGTGCATAATCAACAGCACCGCTTTCCAAAGCCAGTTTTAGGTTTTGTGGGGTTAGCATAGACCCTGTTACCATAATTACCGGGATTTCCGAAGTAATTTCATCGTTATTAAGTGCCTTTATTAATTTGATACCATTCATTTCAGGCATTTCCCAATCAGTAAGTATAATGTCGGGTAATTCTTCACGGGCAATTGCCAAAGCATCTTTCCCGTTAAAAGCCTGAAGTATTTCACTATCAAGATTAGAATTTTCAATAATATCAGTCATCGTTCTGATGAATACAGGTTCATCATCAACCAAAAGGAGTTTAACTGTTTTCTCTTCAAGGTTCTTTTTCATGTTTAGCCCACCAACATTTACTTACACCAATTGTGTTAAATTACAAAATTCATTTTCATTCCCATTAAATACACTCTCAAAAACCAACTGTTTCCATTTTGTTATGTTTTCTGAGCTATCAGGAACTTTCTCAACCAGTTTACGAATAGCAGAACTCTTATAAAATGGTAGTTTGTTAAGTTTAGGCACGAATTCTTTTAATACCTCCTTTTCCTTTTCACTAAGAATAAGTGGCTTTTTCTCTTCATTTACTATATTATCTGTAAATATCTTTGAGCCTAAAGCCTTATCTCCGGCAGACATCGTAAACCAAAACAAAGCACCTCCTTCAATATTATCCATTACCCCAATTTCACCACCATGTGCGTTTACCGCTAATTTGCAAAAAGTTAGTCCAAGCCCCGTTGATCTGGTTGTTCCTGATTTTCGAATTTCAGATTGCGCAAATTTATCAAATATCTTTGATTTCACTTCGTCCCTAACTCCGGGGCCTTCATCTTTAATTGAAATTCTAAACTGCTCTTTGTCCTTTAATTCCTCACAATCAACATAAATGTTAGAATTCATAGGAGAAAATTTGATAGCATTAGTGGATAAGTTAATGATTACCCGGTAAATCAATTCTTCATCACCATAACAAATAAATCCAGAATTTACATTTATATGAAATTTTATGTTTTTTTCAACCAGTAACATCCTTATTTCTTCTAAACATCTGCAGATTAAAGAACGAAGGTTAAAAGAACACTTCTTGAGTTCCATTGCTGTTTCTTCAAATTTTTGAACGTCCAGGATGTTTTCAACAAGGTTAAGCATGGCCTTGCCTGATAAATTAATAGCTTTAGTGTAATTTGAATAATTCGATTTTGGAAAATTCAGGATGGTATTTAACGGGCTTTTTAAATCATGAACCAACATTGAGGTCATTGACTGTTTAAATTCATCCAGTTTTATCAACTCATCTGATATTTTCCTGATTTCTTTGTTCTTCCTTGTAATATCTTCGTTATACCTTTTCAATTTTTCATTGGCAATTCTCCTTCTTCTTAGTGCCAGAAGAATAATAATCAAAACAACTACCGAAAAAACAAGAGCAAGAGCAAAGTAATTTCTAATGTTTTGTATCCTGTTTTTCTCTTGTTCCTGGATGAGCTCTTTTTCGCGTTGCTCACTTGCTATTCTTGCCAGTTCTGTTTCGTGGTTGAAATTTAACAACTGACTGGTGATTTTTTTCGTTTTGGTTTCATTAACGAGGCTGTCAGCCATTTCTTCGTACAATTTATAATACCCTAACGAAGCTTTATAGTTCTTTTTTATTTCATTAATATCCGATAACCCCTTTGCTGCATCGCGGATGTTCTGTACATTTTTATCTTCTCTTGCAGTTTCAATGGCTTTTTGATAGAACTTCTCCGATTTGCCATAGTTTTTTTGCGACTGGTAAAGCCGTGCGATATATATAAGAGTTTCTGCAATATACCTTTTTTCACGTGCTTTCTTTCTTATTTTCAGCGCTTTCATGTAGTTGGTAATAGCCAATGAATTCTCTCCCATTTTTTCGTAAACTTGTCCTAAGCCATTAAATGCCCTTGAAAGCGACGAATGGTTGGAGATTTCTTCTGCTATTTTAACGGCTTTAGTTAGATTCCCAAGTGCTTGTTGTAAATTACCCCGGTTCAAATCAATCTCCGCCATTTTTGAATAAATATTTGCCAGTTGACTTTTATTGCCGGATTCTATAGCCAGTTTCATTGCTTTATTGAAATAATCTTGTGCTTCATCCAGGTTGTTTTGCTCAAGGTAAATTATTCCAAGACTTATTAATGTATTAATTTCATTCGTTTTATTTTCAGTTCTTCTTATTATCTCCAGTGCTTTTAGGTGGTTCTCAATTGAAGTTGGGAGATCCCCCAGGTGTTTGTATAAAATGGCAATATTTCTTAGTGTTAATGCCTGATTAGCTTCATCTCCAGCCTCCTTGTATAATTGAAGGGCTACCTGATAGCTTTTCAGTGCGTCAGCATATTCAGATTTTTTCTTATAAACTATTCCTCTATTCATTGCTACTGCAGCAGCCCCGGTTTTATGATCAATTTTAATGAACCATTTAAGTGCTTCGTCAAAGTAAGGAATGGCCTTTTCAAATTCACTGTTTTGCCAGTAAATATTTGCAAAGGTTAGGTTGCATTTGGCCTTACCCAGATCGTAATTCGATTCATTTGATAATTTTAGTGCTTCTCCATTTATATGCAAAGCAGTATCCAGATTGCCGTTTAACCGAAAATATAATGCAAGTTTCTGATTGGCATCAACAATGCCTTTTGTGTAACCAATTTCTTTTGATAATAACCTGGATGAATCAGCATAAGATTTCATTAGACTAAAGTTATTCCCAAAGTATAATATTGAGATATTACTAAAAAGTTCAACTCTTACTGTATCTTTTGACTTTATTTTAGCTGAAAGTGCAAGCAAACTGTCCAACTTGTTTGTTTGGCCACTCAGATCCAGACTGAATTGCAATGCAAATAGGATAATAAAGATAAATCTCATATAAAAACGGTTGTAGATCAAATATAATAAGAATTTGACTTAATATTGATTTCTATGTTATTTAAGATAAATTATTTGATTGTATCTGATATTCATATCTTTCTTAATTTGTAAAATAATTTCCAAATAACCTCAGTTCGATTTTAAAACAGAGTTAACAGTTTTGATTTTATTTCCTCTTGGTGGAAAGGAGCATCTTCCTTATTTGCTAAAAATTCAGGGTTTCTCTGCATATTGTTTTAATTTTACTTAAATTGTATCTATGTTTATAATCGCCAACTTTTATTTGTCATTAATTTATTTAAAATGAAACAAGTGAAAATTAAACTTTTTTTAATAATACTGCAACTCCTGTTTGGTTTTAATAATTTTCTTTTTTCACAGAAAATTAGTACGGGTGAAGAAACATCAGGCAAAAAGTTGATGGTAGGTATCAAGGTTTCACCCCCATTTATTATCGAAAATCTTGATGGTCAATATAGTGGGGTCAGTTTGGATTTATGGTCTATGATTAGCCAAAAACTTGGAGTTGATTATGAATACAAGGTTTATAAACAAAATGAAATAAAAAAGATGCTGGCCGATGTTGAGTCAGGCAAATTAGATATTAGTATCAACCCGCTGACAGTTACAAGTGATCGCATCCAGCGGCTTGATTTCACACAACCATTTTACACTTCAAACCTTGCAATTGCAACACAGATTGTTCCGGATGATTCACTTGCAGTTTATTTGGGTAAGTTATTGACAAGAAAGAATATGTTCATATTAGTTATTATTATTTTGGTAGTTGCAATTGTTGGGATAATAATATGGCTACTTGAAAGAAAAAATAACTCTGATGAGTTTAGAAGAAATATAAATGGTATTGGTGATGGAATTTGGTGGGCTTCTACTATTTTGGCATCTATTGGTCCGGCGACCCGTGCGCCCCGTTCGGTTGTTGGGAGGATTTTTGGTGTGTTTTGGATGTTTGCAGCAATTATCACTATTTCTTTACTAATTGGAAATACAGCATCTGATTTAACAACTAGAAAAATTAATTTCAACATTAATTCAATTAATTCTCTTAAAAGAATAAAAATTGGAACTATTGAGGGGACAAGCTGTGAGACATTTTTGAACAAAAATCATATCCCAATTGCAAAGAACGATTATGAAACACTTTCAGAAGGCCTAACTTCTGTAAAAAACAATGAAGTTAAAGCATTTATAATGGATGAACCCATTTTAAAGTACATGATTTTTACTGAACAAATGAATGACAAGCTCACTATTTTACCATATAAGTTGGCTACTGATTATTATAGTTTTGCTTTACCTAAAAACTCTAATTTAACAGACACAATTAACACGTTAATGATGAGAGAATTGGAAGGGATGGCCTGGAAGGCTGTATTGAATACATATGATTTAAATTAGAACCTGGCTGAAAGTTGCAACGCATGCAGTTATTCATCTTTTCAGTGAAGCTACCCTGAACTTTTTTTACACAAGGTGCCAGTAATTGCCCAGCAACACCTGCCACCATTTTTTCTGCTGTTTAGGCCATCAACTGTATTGGTGATTGTTGCAGGACAAATTTTAAAATTATTAAATTTTGCCTGCCAGGTTCTCTCCCTTAGTTTTTATGACACTATTTGCTCCGAAAAAGGGGGAGGGTCTGACCGAAATAGCCAGTATTTACACAAATAATATCTGAAATCTCTTATTCATAAACATGTCACGTGGTTAAAATAATAAGTGTACTAACCTCAGTTCAATTTTAAAACAGAGCTAACTGATCTGATTTTATTTCTTCATATTTTATTACTGGGTTTTTTAGGGATGGGGTATATGTGGCGAGTATTTATATGGTGTTGATATTGAGATGGTTGGTAAGTCTAGTCGTTAGGTGCTCGATTAATTTAAAAGCTGCAACTGACAAACTCATTCATACAACAAAATTAAATCTTCCTGCTTTTTTAGTCAGGGCTTGACTCATTGCAAAATTTCCAGTTTTAATATTTCCAAAGCATTTTTTAAGAAAGTTAAACCCTAATTCATTGAAGGTTCCCCTGATACCATAATTGCTCATAAAAAAAATATTCATATATTTGTAATAAATAATTAAGAATAGTTAATGGATATTGTCAGTTTTCTTTTACAAAATAAGGATTCGCTAAAGGAATACTTTGATAATGTGCAAATTAACACCACAAACCCCATTCGAATAAAAGCAGGTGGAAACGATGACGGGTTTGGGGTTACATTTGCCATTACTGGTGAATTAGATCAAAATATCCAAACTTTTGAAGAAAAGATAAAAGCAATATTTTCAAACTATTCAAAAGACAGCCAGGACAGTATTGATTATTTAAACGAATTTAGCAACGAAATTGATCGGCCCTACAAATTTGTTACCATGGGGCCTTTTCTGAAATTCAACGATAATCCCGTGATGCACGCTTTTCAGTTCTCTGTAAAAGAAGTGAATAAATGAAAAAAGATAGGTGTCAAAAGTGCGGGAAATTTACCTTTGTTTTTAAACACCACCCACTACCCCAGGCAGCTTTTGGTAAAGGAACAAACAACCAGGATACTGATACTGTTAACCTCTGCGGTAATTGCCATACTGATTACCACGAATTTTTAGGAAAACCAAATCTGAAAAACCCAGATTCAAAGTTTCATTATCAAAAGTGGTATACATGGCTTTATATGCTTTGTTTTATTGGGTTAGTCACTTTTCTTATTGCCTGTTTGTAAAATAATTCGATGTTTTAGTAATCATGTACGATCAATGTCATTAGACATTGATCATTTGTCAATAAATGGCTAATGACTAATCAATGTCGTTTAGTTAAGCATTTCCTACTTCGGCTCCGCTCAGTCTCCGTGCGTACCCTGAGCGGAGCCGAAGGGTTTGTCAAAAACAAAGAATTGTATTTTTACTAACTAAAACGACATTAAATGACTAGTGACAAATGACCCTCACATCACCAATTTCAAAAAATAACCAACTAATTAAAGAAGGCTCTTTCTAAACTACACCAAAGCCTTTTAAGAAATCTTCCACCAAACCCTTAAATTATTTGACTATTGAAAATTACTGCTTTTGCCAATCAAAATAATATCACTATGTTTGCATACTTAAAAAAGTGGAAAGATTTGATTGATTGCAACCACCCCAAAAATGCTAAAACAGTGCGCGCCTTCCAATCAACTTTCGTTTGTATAACTAACTTATTTTTAAATACTTAATAAATAAATTATGTCATATTTATTTACTTCAGAATCAGTTTCGGAAGGACATCCAGACAAAGTAGCAGATCAAATTTCTGATGCATTGTTAGATGAATTCCTTCGCCAGGATCCTACCTCAAAAGTAGCTTGCGAAACATTAGTTACAACAGGTTTAACTGTATTAAGTGGTGAGGTTAAAACCAATGCTTATGTTGATGTACAAAAAGTTGCCAGGGCAGTAATTAATAAAATTGGTTACACCAAGGCCGAATACCAGTTCGACGGAGATTCGTGTGGAGTTTTATCTGCCATTCATGAACAATCATCCGATATCAACCAGGGTGTTGAGCGCGAAAAGAAAGAAGAGCAAGGCGCCGGTGACCAGGGAATGATGTTTGGTTATGCAATTAACCAGACTGACAGCTTTATGCCAATCCCTATCGACTTGTCTCATAAACTATTAGTTGAGTTGGCTGCTATCAGAAGAGAGGGCAAAGAAATGACTTATTTGCGCCCTGACTCAAAATCGCAGGTAACAGTTGAGTATGATGAAGATGGTAATCCTTTAAGAATTGATACCATTGTAATTTCTACACAACACGATGATTTTGCAAAGCCTGAAAATGACTCGAAAGAAGCACAAAAAAAAGCCGACGACATCATGCTAAATGCTATTTTAGAAGATGTTAAAAATATTTTAATCCCAAGAGTAGTTCCTCAATTACCAGAAAAATTGCAAAAACTTTTTACTGGTGATATTCGTTACCTGGTTAACCCAACCGGTAAGTTTGTGATTGGAGGCCCTCATGGAGATACTGGCTTAACCGGACGTAAAATTATTGTTGACACCTATGGTGGTAAAGGCGCTCATGGTGGTGGTGCATTCTCTGGAAAAGATTCTTCAAAAGTTGACCGTTCAGCTGCTTATGCTACCCGACATATTGCTAAAAACATGGTTGCAGCCGGACTAGCTGACGAGGTTTTGGTACAGGTTGCCTATGCAATTGGTGTTGCTGAACCAGTAGGGCTTTTTGTAAATACTTATGGAACTGCCAAAGTTGATAAAACTGACTCGGAAATTGCAAAACTAGTAAACGAAGTTTTTGACCTTCGTCCTGCTAAAATTGTAGAGCGTTTTGGTTTGACCAACCCAATTTTCTTACCAACTGCATCCTATGGCCACATGGGACGCGAGCCTTATACTGAAAAAGTTTTAGTTGGTGCAAATAACAACCAGGTAGAAACAGAAGTTCAATTCTTTGGCTGGGAAAAACTGGATTATGTAGATAAAATTAAAGCTAAATTTGGTTTGTAATTGATATAAAGTACACTGATTTATTATGGTTGTTATGATTTTTTAGGATCATATTCAATCATAATAATCAGTTTTATCAGTGTCCTCAATTTATGAACCTAATTGAAAAAGAACAAAGTAACTGCAAAAGCAATAGAAGAAATTACAAAACCCACTAAAAACACAGTGTAAGAAATATGTAAGAGCTTAAATTTCCTGCCAAGGATTATTCCAAAAGTATACTGGTCACGCGATAGGTTACTTAGCAATAAGTCCTGATCGTTTAACATCTCTTTTAAGGCTTCTTCATAATCCCCATAATCCACTTTAAAAAAATTCCCATAAAATAACAAGTTGGCTTTTTTCTCGTGAAAGTCCTCCATGGTAAATACACCAGGGTTAATTTTAGGCCTTGCAGCAATAATTGCTAGTGTTATGGAAAGCATGCTAAAACCTATGGTAATAAATGAAGGAAACATCATGTATTCAAACTCGTTTGAGTTTAAAAATACAAAAGTGATTACAGCCGAAACAATAAGCGTGTTTAAGGATATTAAAATATTCGCCTTGTTATCAGCCAATCCGCTTAGTGTTACCTGGTTACGGGCAGTTATTCGATAAAGTGTATCGAACCCGCGTGTTGAAGAAAGGCGTTTTTCAACCTTCTGGTTTACCTGCCTGATTTCTTCTTTCAGGTCTTCAATAATCATCCGGTTATCAGCAGGTAATTGCTGTTTAAGTTCCTGTTTTAACAAAAACTTTATCTTACTAAGGTTCTTTTCTTTTTCTTCAGCAAACAGCTTTTTGCCCGATTGGGTGCAGAACTCATGCTCGTGTAAATAATTCTCAACAGTTTGCCAAAAACTACGTTTTGTGAGCTTTGGTTTTAAAAAATAATTTCTTTCCTGGCGATGATATTTCACCCAAAGCAAAAACTCATCAATAGCAATATAAAACTCAGAAGCATCATAAAGAATTTCACCACAAATATTTTCGTGTTGTTTGTTGTGCAAAACAGTTTCAATAATCATTAAAATGGCTTCACTTTTTTCTGCACCAATTTTCCTTTCTTTTAAAAACTCATGGGCAACCCTGATTGATTGTTTTTTGTAATCAATATAATCGAAAAGAAAACCGGTTGCAAAAAGCCATGCCGCTACTAAGATGTTTTCACGTTGCTCAGTATCAACCTCTTCCATTTCACAAATCTGGCTGGCATATTTTACCGTTCTGTTAACGTAGCCCATATTGTGAAACAGTAGCAATTCGTTTTTGTTATTCAAAAACAATTCTTTAACGTAGACTTTTGCTTCTTTAATAAGCTCCATAGTTGTAGTATAGGTAGTTCGACTTTGGTTAAAGTACTAGAACTTTAGGATAAAACCAAGCCGGAACTACTTTTTTTCTTAAACTGCAGAAGTAAGTGTTTTTAAGCCAAAAGCTTAATTGCCTCTTCCTTTATTTTTGTTTCTATCATTTTTTTAAATGGTAAAGCAGTCAAAGGAATTTGACCATCAAGACTTAGAAAAGCAGCATCCACTTTTACAATACCTTTTACAGCCATGCCCATTGCCTTGAACGAAAAATTGGCACTACTGCCGTTCCAATCCTCTTTTAGGTCTTGTATTGTATCTCCATAATCATCTTTTAGCTTGTTTAATAAGCCTTTTACTCTTTCTGTTGCTACTTCCTGAGTTAAAGAATGAGCAACATCCACCTTAATACCTGGCATAATTATTAGTTTTTATTTTTGCCAAAAGTAAGGACTTTAACCCAAATTATGCAATAGAATATTTTGAAATGCATAATTGATTAAGAACAGTAAAGAAGAGAAGCCTGGAGAAGCGAATCACTGCCAAATATAAAATTACTAGTGTTAAGTCAATACTATTTTGATGGTATAAAACCCGCTAAGCGGGTCTGATTATAAAATGCTAAGCATTAAAATAAGCTAATTACACAACTTAACCCGCTAAGCGGATAATTGCTACCGTCATTTAAGATGTGACTTAACACTAGGATAAACTTAAACTGTTTTCCCAGATTCCATGCAAATTACAACCTATTTCAACTTTGATGTTCTTTACCCCATCCAATTTTACAAAAAAACTGTTAAAGCCTCTAGCTGCACCAATTTCAAATTCAGTAGTGGCAATTAACCTGTCATCCAGAAATAATTTGATGTAATCAATCCAATGATTGTGTTCGGTTGGGTGAATAATTCCTTTAGAACCCAGCGTAATATCAACTTTGGTAAGCCCCTTGTCATCCTGCTCCTTTACCTCAATAAATGGAGTATGCTTTAGCTCAAGTTTAGTGGGGTTTTCAGGATCTTGAATGGCCATTTTAGTACGGTTAATTATTAGCTTTTCTCGCTCTGTTTTTTCAGGTTCTTGAACAGTTTCCACAATTTTTTCATCCTGCTCTTTGGTTTGGCAGCTGGCAACAAGCATTGCCGAAGCTCCTGTAAGTGAAAGTAAACCAATGTTTTTAAGTACTTCTCGTCTTTTCATAGATTATAGATTAAATGTTTTTGATTAAGTTATCCAAATTTAGTTAATTCTTTAAAAATACAGCAGAACAAATAAGAAATTTAAAATATAGAAGTGCTTTTTTTATATTAGCGGATTCAAAAGTCTACAGTTATAAGTTGGCAGTAAAAGTGGATTTTATTAGCTGCCACCTGTAAATTGCAGGCTAATTAGGAATAATTAGATTAAGAATATAACCCTGTCAGGATTTATTAATATACAATTGTTTTAGAAAAAAGCGAAAATGGAACATTCCCTACAATGGATGCCAAAAGATACCATCTTTTTTGTTGCCATACTTGTGGTAAGTGGTGGGTTCATGGCCTATTATTTCATGTCAAAGTCTGAAAAGCTAAAAAACAGCTTTATACAAAAGTTTGGAAAAGAAAAAACACTGATCCGATGGGTGGTTTTTGAAAGATTACTGGGAGTCCTTTTTTTTGGTATTATCCCATTGGCAACGCTTCCTGTTTTTTTTGAAAAAGGAATTGCAAGCTATGGTATTTCTTCTGATAACTTGCTAACTTCTTTGTATTGGATATTGGGGCTTTCGCCATTATTGATCACCATGAATTATTTTAATTGCAAAAAAGAAGATAATCTGGCTATGTATCCACAAATACGTGTAAATGAGTGGGATACGCGACTTTTGCTTTTGAGTGCTTTTAGCTGGACGGCTTATCTTTTGGCCTATGAATTTATGTTCAGGGGCTATTTGCTTTTTGTTTCTGTTGAATATTTAGGCGTTTGGCCGGCAATTGCACTAAATATTGCCATTTATGCCCTGGTGCATGTACCTAAAGGGATTAAAGAGGCAATTGGTGCTTTGCCGTTGGGGGTTGTTTTGGGGATTATTACCATTCAAACCGGAAATATTTGGGTAGCTTTTGTAGTACACATTGTTTTGGCATTGAGTAATGAATGGTTTTCGTTAAGAGCACATCCGGAGATGAAGTTTACTAGAAATTAGAACTTAGAAATTTGAAATTAGTGGAGAAAAAAAACATATTCGTAACCGGTGCCACCGGCTTTATAGGCACCATCTTGGCTTTAAAATTAGCCCATGAAGGTCACACTGTGCATGCTTTGTACCGCTCAAAAGAAAAAGCGAAAGATGTTGAACATGAGAACATTAAGCTTTTTAAAGGCGATATTACCAATGTGGAAAGTCTTAAAACTGCCATGCAGGGTTGCCATCAGGTTTACCATATTGCTGCCTCAACAGAAATCTGGGCAAAGAACAACCAGTTTATTTATGATTTGAATGTAACCGCTACGGAAAATATTTTGCAACTGGCACTTGAATTGGATGTAGAAAAAGTAGTTTTTACTTCTACTGCAGGGGTTTTTGGCCCCTCTTTTAATGGAATGGTCACAGAAAATACCAAGCGAACAATTGATTATTTTCTTGAATATGAGCGAACTAAGAACATTGCTGAGGAAAAGGTTAAAGAGTACGTAAAAAAAGGACTTAATGCGGTGATTGTTAACCCAACAAGGGTTTATGGCCCCGGTCCATTGACAAAAAATAACGGTACTGCTATTATGATTAAATCCTTTTCGGAAGGAAAGTGGCGCATTATTTTAGGAAATGGCAAAAGCGTTGGCAACTATGTGTATGTTGATGATGTGATTAAAGGCCACCTGCTTGCGATGGAAAAAGGAAAGGCGGGCGAACGCTATATTTTAGGGGGCGATAATGTTGATTACATTCAGTTTTTTGAAATCCTACGAAAACTAACAGGACAAAAACACCTCATGTTTAAACTCCCTTTAGGTGTAATGCTCACCGTTTCGGGTTTTATGATATTTTTGGCAAAATTATTTGGCATCAAACCTTTAATAACTCCCCCATTGGTACGAAAATTTAATTATCAATGGAATGTATCATCCGAAAAAGCAACAAAAGAACTAGGATACCAACCCTTGACTTTTGAAGAGGGGGCGAAGAAGACGCTGGAATGGATTCGAGAAATTAGAAAATAGAAATTGGAACTTAGTAATAAAAAAAGTTAAAAAACAGAAGAGCAGAGACAAAGGTTTAAAGAAACAAATCGAATATCGTTTATCATTTCATAAAATCTGTGTCATCTGTGTTCTAAAAAAGCAATGATATGCAAGAAACTTATACCTTAATCACCGGAAGTTCGCAGGGAATTGGAAAAGGCTACGCCATGGAGTTTGCCAAAAGGGGGCACAACATTTTATTAGTTGCCTTACCAGAGCCTAAACTGGAAGAAACGGCAGAAGAAATCAAAGAAAAATTTGATGTAAAAGTTGACACCCTGGGCATTGATTTATCGCAATTAAAGGCACCTGAGGAAGTGTATAACTGGTGTAAAAATAAAGGTTATGTGGTTGATATTTTGGTAAACAATGCTGGTATTGCCGGTACCACTGTTTTTGATGAAACGCCGCCTGAATACAGCGATTTACGGATTATGGTCAATGTTAGGGCGCTGGTTTTACTTTGTCGGTTATTTATCCCGGATTTAAAAAAACTACCCAAAGCTTATATTTTGAATACTGGGAGTTTATCTGCTTATTACTCAATACCTTACAAGAGTGTTTATTCGGCATCGAAAGCTTTTGTATTGAACTTTTCAAAAGCCATCCGTGCCGAGTTGCAAGATTCTTCGGTAAGTGTTAGCGTAGTAAATCCCAACGGGGTTTTCACCAATGATGGTACTTTTGGTCGTATTAATGCCCATGGGGCTAAGGGTCGGTTAACAGCTGTTTCGACAGATGAGTTGGCCGAAATAGCCATACCTGCTATGTTTAAAGGTAAGGGTGTAATTATTCCTAAGTTTGTGAACAAATTTTTATTGGTTTTGCAAAAACTGATTCCAGCCAAAGTAGAACAAAGAATATTGCGAAATGAGTTTATGAAGGAGGTTCAGGTTTCGAAGAATTGATGTGATGTATGAATAAAAGGGTGTCTGAAAAAAAAGTCATTCCGAACGAAGCAAAGGAATCCGCAAGACGCAACACGCTGATTTTTAGAAAATTAGCCGTGATGAGTCCTTCGGGATTGCTTCTTCGTTCCTCATTGCAATGACGTTCTTTTGGTGTTTTTTTAGCCCCCTTATAATTATTAGCTGCAAAAATTACTTTTGGTCAACCCCATCCGCAGAAAAACTTTGAATCAACGTTTTGCCAGCATCCCAGGTCAATTTATTTTCAAAATTCGACTTAAGTTGCAGTATTTTTCCATTCATAATAACCCTTTCGGGCTGGATGCCTTCAAAGTAGTTACCAGTATCCCATTTTCCATTATTATTTCTGTCGTAGATGATTCTTAATTCATAATCACCCGGGTGAAGAAAATCCATTAAAATCTCCTGATCTTCAGAGATAAAGTATTCTTTCACAACAACCTGTTCTTTGCCTAATAACTGAACAATGATGTTTCCTTCTCCTATCATTGAATCAATAAGGTGCCTTTGAACAACAAATTCTTTCTTTGGAATTTCCTTCTCCTCTATAGAATCCGGAACAGATAAAGCTGTTGAATCTAATGCTGTGGTGATTGAATCCGACCCAACAGATAATGAATCAACATCCGTAACCTTTTTATTTGCCCTAATATTGGTTAGGTTAAGTGCCAAAGTGGTATAATAATCTTCTTCGCGCGTTGAAAATTCATAGTCTTCTGCTTTATTGTAAACATCATAAATATTTACAAAGGCCAAAGAATCTAATCGTAATAAATATTTGGTCTCAGCTTTCCACTCAGCATTTAACAATCGTTGCCGTATATAAAGTGAATCTTTAGTAAGTTCAAATTTCCTTGGTAAATAAACACTAACAGTTTCTTCTTTAGGCTTATCGTCTTTAGGTGATGTGCTTTTTTGAGTTTTTTTATTAAACTCAAACTTCTTTCGTGAAACCAATTCAAGTGTATCAGCAAAATTTGTAACGTTATTTTTCCTGTCAGTATCTTTGTATCTGAAAATCAAATTCAATGTATCCATACTCGAAACAAAATCGTCAGTAATGTGGTAACTTAGCGTATCTCCCTCTTCATTTTTTTCGAGTTTGTGCCATCGAGTGTTTAAAGTAAACCCAATAGTTTCGATAGTTGGTGTTTGCTCAAGCTTTTTATTAAAAACTAATTTAAAATCGTCACTTTTAATTCTTTGCGCCATCACCAGGAATTGCTTAGTATCGCTATAAGTCAAGCGCATGGTTTCTTCAAAATAAATACTATCGTTATTGATATCTAAATGATCAAAACACCTGACTGCAAAAGTAAGTGTGTCTTTATTGCTTATTTCCTTACTAGTCAGGTTGATAGTAATTGTATCGGAACTCCTGCTTTTAGCTACCCTGTACCAGTTTCCTTTTGCGAAAAAGTCATCTGGAATAACTTCTAACCTGGTAAGCACAGGTTTATCAAATACCAGCACTATTTTTTCTGCCTCGTCCCTTTTTCGACTCAAAATTTTATGCGGAGTGATGGGCATTGATACACTATCGCTTAACACTTGTATTTGATCAAAAAAGAAATGGTTGTCGTAATTCACTACTAATTTAATGGTATCTGTTTGAGCAATTTCCTGATTGGTAATTCTGCAATTATAAATCCTGTTTGAATCTAATGCACTGGAGGTGTACCAGTTATCCGCTTCAAAATTCAACAAATGTAAAGTAAAGTCCTTAGCAACAGGCCTTCTAAACTTAAACTGAAGTTGATCTTTTTTTAATCGATAGGCCTTGACTATCTCCTGTTTTTTTGGATCTGTTGAGGTGGTATCGTAAATTTCAAACAAGCGCATTCTTGATGTATCAACATTTATCAAAGGTATTGGCGATTCAATGCGCAATTTTTTATCCATTTCCACCTTTTTCTCCTTGGCCAGATAGGATAATTTTAGGTATTCTTTTACTACAACTTCAGTTTCATCCTCCTTTTTTCTTTTCCAGGCATCTTTGTCTTTTTTCTTACGAAATTCAAGCAATAGAGTATCATGCTTAAGCATTTGGTCGCCCAAAGAATCAATTGTATTAAAAGCTACATCAATTTCAAGCGAATCCTTTGCCATAATTGTTGTATCATTGATCCACCAGGTAATGGTATCACCTTTTAAATTTTTTTCAAGCAGGTAATTTTCAGCAGCAATTTCAAAATTTAAAGGTTTTAATGAAAAACCTGAATCAATGGGGAGTTCAAAAATAAGTCCAATTTTCCCTCTTTCCTCTCGGGTATAATCCAATACACGTTGCTTAAAATTTTCTTCCTCAAACAAGTAAAGCTGAATGTTTGAGGGCAAAGTTTTATAGGTGTTGGTAATAATCACAGTATCTCTTTCAAGGCTATCAGATAATTCTACATCCTCGGTATCATGCAAAATTGTTCCGGCCTTAATGGAATCAATCTTTGTAAATGGCTCAATATCAGGGATGATTAAGCTGTCTAAAAAGGCCCTGGGTTCAAAAGAATCAGCAATTTTATTGGTATTTAAATCGCTTAAAGCAAATATTTTATAAGCTCCCGGGCGGATATGATCAATAGAAAAGTTTCCTGATGAGTCAATCTTACTCACATAACTCGAAAGCGACTTGAAAGGAATGGAATCCTCATTGTTTTCAAATATCAATACAAAAGTATTTTCAGGCACTTTTAAATCAAACGCATTTTTTAAGTTTCCTTGAATTGCAAAAGAATCTATCTCGTTTTTTGTAGAAAACACAAACTGAAAATCTTTCAATATATTACCTTCATTATAATCAGCAACTGCATTTCCAAATTTTAGCGTATAGGTAACACTGTCTTTTAAGGGCTCGTTAAATTTTATTCTTAATGACCTTTTCCTGATTTTAAAATCAGGTTTTTCTTTAAACGGAGGCGAAGCCACAAACTCCTGGTTAATGTCTTTCAGCTCAAAATACTCATCAAAATAAATATCTATTTTTTTGTCCGCAAAGCTGGTGTCATTCATTGCCGGCCTGCTGCCTAACATTTCTGGTGGGATACTATCTTTGGGACCTCCTGAAATACTGCCAATATTTGCACAGGAACTCAGTAAAAGTATTGTAAAAACAATAGGACTTAAGATTAATATAACTGAAATAAGTCGTTTCATTGGTGTATTTTCTAATAAGCAATACGCCCGCCTGGCGGGTTATTAAGTTAAACAACTAACTACATATCAATAACATTGCACTCATAGATTCATCCGCTTGGCGGGTCTATATGTATTGACTGCCAAAGATACAAACATTGTAAGTATAAGGAAATGCTGCACAAAGATTTATGTTTTTTTTAGATTTGTATTCTAAATGGATAAAAAATTCGACATAGCAATTACTGGAAGTAGCATTCAATCGGCTTTACTACTCTACAAATCAGTGCAAACTGGTTTAAAAGCAGCTTGTTTTGTAAGCGAATTGATTGATAGTGAGCAACTTATTACTTTTAACCAAATTTTTTTTAAAACCCCGTTAAAGCATATTGCACAAAGGGAAACTGTTAATGAATTAAAAAACATTGCCAGTCATTTACTACTATCAACCCAGGTTGAAGAACATCTAAAACTTTCAATTTTTGAATTGTTTTTGCTAAAAGCATCCAATCTGCTTGGCAACAATAAAATCAAAGTGAAAAAATCAGCAACAAAAAGTGGTTTTTACCAACTTAGTTATCCATCTTATAAACTATCAATAAATCGACTGTGGCAGACTGTTTTAAAATCAATAGATAAAAGCAATTACCAGGTATTTAACCTTGATGAAAAAGATGCTTTCGAAGACTTAATCAACCAGCAAAAAGTTGGTAAGGTTTCAATATTCAATGAGTTGACTAATGAAGATTTAAGCAAAGGTATTTTCGTTTTTACCTACCCAAATAGCGAGCTTAAACTGGAAAAAACAATTTTATGGAAAGACAAAAAGCTTTCACTTAGGATTGTTCCTTGGTTTGACGGGGTTTATTTTGAAATGAAAAGCAGTGGAGTTTCTGAAAACGGCTTAAACAAAGCAATCAAAACCATTGCAAGCATTTTTCCTGAACTGAAGATTGAAAAAGATAAAGTTTTGGCAACAATTAAGAAAACAAGTAATTTCTCTGTTAATGTTATAACTGATGGGTTAACCCGCCAGTCAACCCCAAACTTAAAGAAAAATGAACCTTTAATTGGCAGCAATTTTAATTTCCTTTATCATCCTCTACGAATGATGGAATACTGCGATGAAAAATACGATGAAGCAAAACATATACTGCAAAATCCACATTATTTTAAAAAGCTGTTCTATAGATATGGCACCGAAATAGACAAAGTTACCTACCAGGCCTATGAATTTTGGAACCAGACTAAGGACATAAAAAAAACATGGTTAATGGCCGAGATTTGGTATGTGTTTAATTATGAGCAATGTACATCCGCTGAAGAATTTATCTACCAACACACAGAAGAATGGATGCTAGGTGAAAATATTAATAATGAGCTGATTAAAGACTTATTCGAAGAACTTACGAACAAGGAATAATTTGTGTAATTAAGATTATTAACTTTGCATGGCAAAAATTTCAACACTAAGTTCAAAAAATTGATAGATCAGGATACCGTAAATAGAATAATTGATACTGCCCAAATAGTTGATGTGGTGCAGGATTTTGTGAATCTAAAACGTCGTGGTGTCAACTTTTTAGGCAATTGTCCCTTTCATAACGAAAAAACACCCTCGTTTATAGTTTCACCCTCAAAAGGTATTTACAAGTGTTTTGGTTGCGGTAAAGCAGGTAATTCTGTTGGTTTTATTATGGAACACGAGCAACTAAGTTATCCTGAGGCACTTAAATACCTGGCAAAAAGATATCACATTGAGGTAAAAGAGGAGGAATACACCCCACAACAGGTTGAACAAAAAAACCAGCGCGAAAGTATGTTGGTTTTGACTGCTTTTGCCCAAAAATATTTTACAAATATTCTGAAAAATGACCCTGAAGGAAAAGCCATTGGTTACTCCTATTTTAAAGAGCGGGGTTTTACTCCTGATATAATTGATAAATTCCAGTTAGGTTACAGTCCTGAAAAGCGGACAGCCTTTACAGAATATGCCCAGAAAAACGGCTATAAGCTTGAATATTTGACAAGTACGGGCCTGACTATTGATAAAAACAACTATCAGTTCGATCGTTTCGCCGGACGTGTGATGTTCCCCATTCACGGCTTATCAGGCAACCCAATTGCTTTTGGGGGCCGGATTTTGAAACGCGATTCAAAAATGGCTAAGTACCTGAACTCGCCAGAATCGGACATTTACCATAAAAGCAATGTGCTTTACGGAATTTACTTTGCCAAGCGAGAAATTACCAAGCAGGACAAGTGTTACATGGTGGAAGGCTATACTGATGTGATTTCGCTGCATCAGGCTGGTATTGAGAACGTTGTGGCTTCGTCAGGTACTTCGTTAACAGAAAATCAAATTCGTTTGGTAAAACGTTTTTCAGACAACCTTACTATTTTATA
The DNA here is from genome assembly GCA_050291445.1 of Bacteroidales bacterium. Classification (GTDB taxonomy): domain Bacteria; phylum Bacteroidota; class Bacteroidia; order Bacteroidales; family NBLH01; genus NBLH01. Next base: position 35,903 of record JBNKJW010000021.1, read on the forward strand.
CGATGGTGATGCAGCAGGGATAAAAGCCTCATTTCGTGGTATTGATCTGGTGCTGGAACAGGGAATGAATGTGAAGGTGGTGTTGTTTCCTGATGGCGAAGATCCCGATTCCTACTCGAAAAAACTAAGCAAAAGAGAATTTCAGGAATACATTAAAGAACACGAAAGTGATTTTATTAAGTTCAAAACCAGCTTATTGTTGGAAGATGCTAAAAAAGATCCTGTACAGCGGGCCAGGTTAATTGGCGATATTGTGAAATCGATTGCTGTGATTCCTGACTCTATTACCAGAAGTGTTTACATAAAGGAATGCAGTGATTTGCTGGATGTTAAAGAGGATGCTCTTTACGCAGAGGCGAACCGGATTATGTTTAAAAAGCGGGAAGACGAGCGTAAGAAAACTTTTTCGCAAAGCCAGCAACAAATAAAACAATCGCAAAGCACCCCGCTACCTGGGTTTATTGATGAAGTTTTTGCAGAAATTAATGAAAAGGAAATTGTTACTTATTTGATTAATTATGGCGAAATGGAACTGTTTTCAGAACCTGGCGATGATCCTTTTTCAGCACATACAGTTTCTGTTGCTGAATACATTATTAATGAAATTTTAAACGACGATTTAGAGTTTAAAAACCTGGTATACCAGCAAGTATTTGAAGATTACACCACTTACTTTAAGAAGGATGAGATTCTTGACAGTAAACACTTTATAAACCACCCCGATGGAAAAATAAGGCAACTAGCTGCTGATATTTTTAGCGAAAACTATAAACCTAGTGCTATTTGGACAAAAGGAGGAAAAAAAATAGAAACACCCGACAAAACATTAAAAGAAGATGTTCCAAAAGCAATCAATAGCTACAAATTAAAAATTATCCAACAAGCGATACATGAAAATGAAGAACAAATGAAAAAGTGTGCAAGTGAAAACATTGAATCAATAAATACTTTACTGGAACAAAAAATGGCGCTGAACGAAACCAAAAGGAAACTGGCTGAGGAAACCGGGAATAGGATTATATTTTAAGTGGCAGTCTCCAGTATGCAGTCTTTAGTTGCATACTGAAGACTGTGGACTGCCTACTTCCTTTTCTAAAATAGATAATAAATAAAAATGGCATTACCCTACACCTATAAAAGCAAAATAGAAATTCCTGAAAGCGAGGCTTTTACCACCGAAAATGCACAGAGTGAAATACACAATCAGCTGAATAACAGTCAATTGATATCAGAACTTGTTTTTGATGGCGATAAAATTACCTTTCATTATAAAGCACTTTTTAACGTAAAATACCCTGTAGAGCTTAAGTTTGAGAAAACCAATAACATACAGGTTTATTACGAGGCTAAATTGATGAAATTAATACAAATAAGTATTGCCTTGGTTGTTTTTATTGCCTTATTCTCCAGCTTTGGTATGGATGGCTTTTTATGGTTCTCCGCGATTTTTATCTTGGTTTTTTTTAGTGGTAATGTTTTGTTTATTGAAAATGGTATTCAAAATTTGATTAAATCAACTACTTTTTACCAAAACCTGAATATTGCCAGTGAAGAAAAGTTTGGCAAGGAGCAACTACAATGGATGAATGACACCAATAAATGCCCTGCCTGCGGAGAAAACTTGTTGCCCTACGATCAAAATTGCCCTGAATGTGGCCTAAAATTACCCCGAAAACCAATTGCAAAACCATTTGATGTGAGTAAATACGAAACTAAGCGACTGAGTTATACTTACAAGACAAAGAAAAGTAACCACTAATTGCACGAACGAACGCTAAATTTAAATTCATAAAAAATCTGTGTTCATCTATGCAATCTATGAACAAAAAATGATTAGTAATGACCCGAAAACTAGCAGCCCACTATATCATCCCTGGAAATGGAAAGCCCATAAAGAATGGAATTGTCACCATTGATAAATTAGGAAAAATACTGGAAATCAGCCAGTCAAATAAAAAACTGCATGAAATTTCGGGCCTTGAGTTTTACAGTGGTGTGCTGGTACCGGGATTTGTAAACACTCATTGTCACCTGGAACTTTCGCATTTAAAAGGCAAAGTAAGGCAACATACTGGCCTGCCTGGTTTTGTTTCGCAAATTAACCAGATAAGGCAAGCGGATGAAAATGAAATTATCAGTGCGGCAAAAAGAGCCGATAACTATATGTGGCACAATGGTATAGTGGCCGTTGGTGATATTTCAAACACCAATCATAGCTTCAAAATAAAAGCCGAATCAAAAATAAATTACCATACCTTTTTAGAGGTTTTCACCACCAACCCAGCTTTAGTAAACGAAAAATTTGAATTGGCTTTAGAGCTGGAAAAAGAACTTCAAAACTACAGACTTTCTGCTTCAATAGTTCCACATGCACCTTATTCGGTAACACCTGCCATGTTTGGGTTAATTGAAAAGCATAGCTTGCAAAACAAAAAAAGCATTAGCATCCATAATCAGGAATGTCCATCAGAAAATGAATTGTATCAATCCAGGTCGGGGGAATTGTTTGACGTTTTTACAAAATTTGGTGTAGATTTCAGTGCTATTCCACAAACAGGCAAAAACTCATTGGAATCCATCATGGAAAAAATGCCTAAATCCGTAACATCCATTTTGGTGCATAATACCTACTCAACCAAAACAGACATAGAAAAAGCTTCTGAAAACTTTGATGATTTGTACTGGTGTATGTGCCCAAATGCGAATTTGTACATAGAAAATAACCTGCCTGCTATTCCACTTTTCATCCAAAAAAAGCAGAAAATTTGCATTGGGACGGATTCATTGGCATCAAATCATCAACTTTCAGTTCTGGAAGAATTAAAAACAATTCAAAAAAACTTTCCGGAAATACCTGTTAATGAGCTTGTTCAATGGGCGACATTGAACGGTGCAAAAGCCTTAGGCCTTGATGATAAATTTGGGAGCATTGAACCAGGAAAAACTCCGGGAATTAACCTGATTGAGAAGTTTGATTTGCAAAATTTCAGGTTAAAACCAGATAGTAAACTAAAAAGGTTGATCTAATTCTTTGGGTATTGGTTTCATATCTGATTTGTACATAAAACAATACGAAATAGCCACAAAAAACAAAATACTTATTGAGCGCGTAAACAACTCATTCATTACCCCACGTCTCATAAAGGCCATTATCCCAAAAACAAGCGGAATCCAGGCAACATAACCCATTAAGCGTAAAACACCTTCGAGTTTCATTAACCAAAGCCCAAAAATTGCAAATCCAAAGGCCAGGCTACCCCATTTTAACCAGGTAAATATAGCAAGCAGTTTTATGTGGTTTTCAAGTTCGCCTGATTGCAAGTTGGCAGTGATGCCCAGCAACTGTACATTTTCAAAAACATCGCCAACAAAGGCTAAAAGTGCTAAAAACATACCTGCTTTGTACCAATTTTGCGCTGATTCTTCTGCCAGTCGCTTAAAAAAGAAAAAGAAAAAGGTTGAATAGATAAATGCAAAAACAAAATCAAGATGGTTGCCCTGATCCATTTCACCAATAAATTTTTCGCTATTGAAATCATAATCGGTTAAACCAAAAAAATCGGTTATTTCAACAGGCGATTGAATAAATTCGAAAAACACAATAGGGGAACTAAACCCTTGAGCCATAAAAGGCGCCTCTGGTGGGTAAACCTGTTTAAGCCAATAAGCAGCTCCAAGTATCAACAATCCAATTATTCCAACATAAAAAAAAGGCCTGTTTCTAATCATTTTAATTTTTGGTTTTAGAAGGACAAAGATAATTCTAAGACTCCAAAGTATAAAAAACTATTTTGCGCTCACCGCTTTTTCTTTCTCTTGCAACTTCCAATAATCCCCATCACTGGTTTTAAAAAGCTTGATGTAACCGTTAAACTTCGATTTGTTATCTGATTTTATGGTGATTTCCCAGGTTTTAGCCTTCTCAATCAGCTCCATTTCCTGTTCATCCACAGAGTCGAACGACTTTTTAAATTCAGCATCAAGATCCAAATCAACTTCTTCTACAATATTTTCATCCGAAACCGAAAACTTTAGTTGGATTGTTTTGGCTTTATTAGCAACTAGCATGAAATCATCTTCCACAGTCAATTGCAAGCATTCTAAAATGGTCTTATCTGTCTTGATATCGGAACCATCCGCCTGTATCTCAACAAATTCAAGACGATGGAATTCACAATTGGTGTTTTTTCCTTTTTTTACACAAGCAACTGCAATGGTAATAAATGCAAGAATAAGTACACAAAATTTCTTCATGAGGTTAAATTTTAGATTTTTGTAAAAATACAAAATCCCTATTCAGCAATGCAAAAAAAATCCTGTTCACTGGTCAATTATTAGCAAAAGCTAATCTAAATATTCGTATTTTTATCATAAATCAGCTTAAAACAATAAAATTAGCAACAATGCAATTAAAATCAACCATTTTAACATTTCTGTTTTTGATATACGGAGGTCTATTGCATTCAAAAATTAACCCCAATAATATTCAAACAGCAAACGAGCATATTGAGTTTATCGATCGGGTAACCACTAAATTAATCAAAACCCAAAGCTGTCTTTTGTTACTTTATAGCCGCCTTGAAGGAGCCAGAAAACAACAGCGCTACAGCTACATTGGCCAGGGGTATATTTGTGCCAACTTTATCAGTGAAAAATATTTCAACAACTTGTTAATTAAAACAAAAAAGCTCAATACTAAATACGCGATGTCATTAAATACCCATGCGCAAAAACTCTATGATATTTTGTTGATTATAAATAACTTAAGCAGGGGGTTGGAGATTTATGTAAGGCTTGGTGACTATAAAAAAGACCAGGCAAAAAAGGCAGATGAAATATTTAATAAACTTGTTGTTGAATTTGACAATTTTATTAACCAAAAAAGCACTTACTACCAATATATTAAAGAAATAGCAGAACCATTTGAAACCGGAGGGTCTACAAAAAAATATCAGGCCTACCTTTCTATGCGTGAGTTTGTTAATAAAGAAGAACAACTTATTTTAAAACTAAAAACTAATTTTTGCAGCAAAACCTTCACTGCTGGCTTGCCAACTGAATTAATATTGAACCAGGTTAAAGAGTCGGATGGTAGAATAAGCTCATTAAAAAAAGAATATGGAAACCTAACCAGCAGTTTTGTTAACATTGCCGAAAAACAAATACAAAAAACCAAACGAAACGCAATTGATGATTTTTCGATAGATGCAAGAAAATCAGATGGTTACACAAATAGCTTTATTAACAACTACCGAATTTATTTAAACTATTACCTAATTAAAGATTTCAATCAATTTGTTAAATCTTCAGGCTTGCATTTGCTTCAGTATCCAAGAATTATTACTGCCCTAAAACTGGATTGTACAAAAAAAACATTTTCGCAAAATATGGTTAAATATGAAGCTGGCGAAATTCCTAAAATCATTACAAATAAGCAATCAACAAAAATTTCGAAAGAAACAGCCAATACCTTAAATAATTACATCGAGTTTATTAATACCGAACTGCACTACAATTGGGATTTTGCAAGCAAACTTTTCCACCTAAACAAATCGGCCAATCGCCAACTTGAAAAAGATGCAGAAAAGCTTTATTTAAGTTTCATGTACTATGATAAATATGCCTTGCCTACAGCTGCCTACGAAAAAACACTTAATGATAGTAAATACATCAACAGTAACTATACCAAGGCTCTAAACGCACTGTTAAAGGAGTTAATGGACATTATTACCGAAAAATACCACCTTGTTTTGGTGCTTGATGGTTACATTAAAAACAAAGAATTTAGCGATGATAGATTTGAAAAACTTTATAAATACCTGGAACGATTTGAATACTTGATAAAAATGTTTGATGAGCGCAAAGAGCAACTCTATTTAACGATTAGGCAAATTGCTGAAAGCTATCAACCAGCAATATCAAGCCCTTGGAACACAGGAGCTAATGCAATGTTGAAACAAGCCGATGCAAGTCTTTTAACTTTAAATACTGTAAAAGCCGAGCTCAGGAATAACACCATTCAAAAAGTTCAGGCCAATAAGGTTACAGAAATTTCAAGAGATTTGCTAATAAAAGAATACGATAACTTAAAAGGATTAAAGAAAATAGGTAGGAACAATGGCAATTGTCCATACACACCTTACGAAGACATTGCAAAAACAGCATCTTATTTTGCCGAAAAAGTAGAAAAGTTCCCAAGTACAGATTACATTAAAAGAGTTGGATGGTACAAATATTACAGAGATTTTGTTTACCAGTATAACGAAATGGTAAAAGACTGCAACAAATTTGCAAGCCTGGCTGCGGGTGGTTATGATACTTTTAAATCGCACAAGCAGGCTCCGTTGTATCTTCTTCAAAATGTCCGTCAATTAGTTCCATTTAAACTTACTTTGCCGCAAAAAAAAGAAGTAACAGAGAAAATTGAGCCTTCCAAAGACACCACTTCAATTTCAATGGAAGGTTTTGCTGCTAACAACCTGATTTTACTTTTAGATGTTTCAGGCTCTATGAAGGCTGAAGATAAATTACCACTTTTAAGAAACTCATTTTTAGAAATTCTGCCTTATTTGCGTAATGAAGATGAAATTTCAATTATAGTTTTCTCTGGCAAAGGAAAAGTATTGTTAAATGCTGTATCGTGCTCAAAAAAGGAGAAAATCACAGATGTGCTTGAAGGCCTTGAATCGAAAGGGCAAACAGATTTTAGCAAAGGGTTGAAGTTGGCTTATAAAACGGCTGAAAAGAACTTTAATCAAAATGCTAACAATCGCATAATTGTTGCTACGGATGGTGCATTTTCAGTTAACGATGAGCTATATAAGCTCTCTGATGATAAATCGGATAAGAAAATATTCTTAAGCGTTTTTTCTTTTGGAAATAAAGACAAAGAAATAAGATCGTTGAGCAAACTCGCCAACAAGGGCAAAGGCAACTACGAATACATAGAAATTTCGAATGCAACAAAGCAACTTTTGAAGGAGCTGCAAGCACTAAGATTAAAATGAAGCAGGTAGTATAGTAATTGAAATTGTGGGGTGCAAAATAGATAATTTGGGGATGTTTAATCCTTGCAATTAATTATATATTAACATGTTGCCTTTTTGCGTTTAGCTTTTATTCTGGCTCATTTCTTTTTAATAATTCAATTACTTTTTTGTTAAAAGATTCAGTTATTATTTTTTTATCTTTTTTATTTTTTGGACATGAATGATGAAATCCAAGTAATCTAATTTGTGATTTATGATTATCACCAGTTGGAATTAAGATTGCTGAATATCCTTTAAAACAAAAATCATCATATACAAAAATTGTCATTGTGTCCGTAACAAATTTATCAATTGCAGATTTATCTGCAACTATTGTATCTAAATTGTATTTTTGAATTTGGTGCTTTCCTAATGAGTCCTGTTGGTATAACTCTTTGTTTTCTCTATATGGATTTTGTATTGTTGGTAAAAAATAAATTCTTTTGGCCAAAGTATCTATAGGAAAGTCAAATTGATAATCATTTTCAGCTTCAATGTCGGTCAAATACGATGTTGCCAAAAATGAAAATGAAGCAATAATTAATGGCAATATTGGATTTATTTGAATCTTTTTAAGACTTTCTTTTCTTTTTTCAATAAAAAAGGCAATTGGCAATACAGTTAATGCTAATAAATCAGCATAGTCAACCACTCTGGAAACCTGAAAAATTCCTAGGTTATTCCACATGTCGATAAAGTTCTGACTGAAGGGGGATTTCCAATAAACAAAAAGAAAACCAGTCAGGCAAAAGAGTTTGACTTTATGTTTTGGTATAAAAACAGTCCAAAAGAGTGAAAACACAAATAGCCCTGCAAAATCAGACAATTTACCTGTCAGCCAGTTACCAAAATTCTCTTTAAAAAAGAAGTCATTTAATAACAATAGGCTTAGCCCAATAATGAACCAAAAAGTTGTAACAATTTTGTAGTTTTTTTTCATTTTCATAAGCCATAGAAAGTAATAAACTTTCTGGTTTGGACTGAGCCAAAACGTTGATTTTGTTTTTATTTTTCACTTTTAAAGCGAACCTTTAGACTCAAAAGCATCATGCTTTATTCATGGAATATGATGAAATTATCGTATTGCATAGATTTTCAAACCTTAATGGATGAATGTCAAAAAAACTTTGTTTAATCAATTTCCCCAAGTGCATTTATTTTGCAGTCTAAAGAAAGTAACCTTTATTGAATACTCTGAAGTAAATCTTTAAATTTATATTTTACATAATTGTTTTTATGAATACGAATACATTCTTCTGCAAAAGGTTTACTCCATTTTTTATTGCGAATTTGAAATTTTAGAATCTGTTGTAACTGTTCTGTTGACGTGTTATAAAGGAGAATACTATCACTAGGAATTAATTTTAGGGTATTTAAAACCTTTCTGTACCAGACATTGGCATCCTTAGTTTTTTGTTGGTAATCATAATAATAAGCAATTTTGTAATATTGAATAGACTCAAGGATTTTGTCATCAGACTTTTGAGCACTACTTAAGGCTTTTTTGTAGTAGGATAAGCTTTTCTGGAAGGAACTATCCTTTTGATAATAAAACGCGACATCATTGATTTTTCGGATTTTTTCCTCTTCATCCTCGATAAATGGGATAATAAGTGATGTAAATTCAGCAGCTTTAACAAAATTATTATTGTCGGCATATACTTTCGCAATATTCTTGGCTAAAATAATTTTCTCAAAATCCTCCTCCGCATGATTATTATACCATTTTATTAATGATTGCAATACTTCCTCTTGTCGGTTGCTAAACACCTTTAAATAATCATTAATTATTACTTTCAAAATGGCCTCTCTGCGTGAGTTATTTACTTTTTTATATAATGGAAACAATTGACGTTGCAAATCCAGGGCTTCAACAATTTTTCCCTCAGTATAACGTAGATTTCTTAGGCCCCCAATGGCCCAAATTAATCGTTCGGGGTCATTAAAACTATTTGATTGCCTTAATGCATATAACTTTTGAAAGTATTTCTCTGTTTCAGTATAATTCTTTTGCTCCCAATAAAATTCAGCCAAATATCCCCATATCCAGGATTTTTTATCATCCGAGTCCCCTTTTTCTCTGATTTTCAACATTCTTAAATAATAACCCTCTGCTGCATCATATCCGGTTTTTAAGCGTTGTAAATCTCCTATTTCTTTTAAAGCCATTACTATTTTGTCAGAGTCTTTTTGTTGTTCTCTTATTTTAAGATACTTGTGAAAAGCAACATCTGTAAATTGTTGAGGTTTTGGATAAACTACAATATCATTTTGATAAGAAAACAGACTTTGTAAATAGAAAAAATTCCCACCTAATCGGTTCCAGCGAACAATATCCTCCTTTGGGTATCCAGATGTAGTTGCTGTTTTCTCTATTAGCCCTACAGGATTGGAATAGCGAGCCTCCCATGAAGGTTTTATTATTTCTTTTTCAACCATATCATTCTGAATATGGCCCAAAAACAGCCAAGCTTCAGCTTCTTTTTCCAAATTGTTTATTTCTCGAGCTAAATCCACTTTCTTGTTAGCATATTCCAATGCCTTTTTAGGGTGGTAATGCTTATAATAGTTAACCAGTTTTGTATAGGTTTCAAATTTAGCCTCATCGTTCTGTTTGCTAAGCAAGTTAAGTAAACTGTCAATGGGCGTAACAAACCAAACAACTCCTGGTTTGTCAGTTTTTGGATACATATTAAGCTTAGTTTTATAAAGTTTTGAATATGCAGAGTTCTCTAATTGAAGAATTACTCCTTTACCAACCCGCTTTAATTTTCCTTTTATAATAGCTTTTATTGATGTATTGCTGTCATTATTAAAAACTTCTATTTCAGAACCTATTGGTAAATAATTATGATAAGCAAAATTGGAGCTATCATTTTCTTCTTTAGGTTCATCTAAATACCTAATAAACTCAATTAAGCCATGTTCCTTTAGAATATATTTCCCATTACTATCAATTACAATTTCGCCTGTTCGGGTTTGGCCTGCAATAACGGGTATAAATATCGCGTATAAAAATACAAATAAATAAATCCTTAGTTTTTTCATAAATTATGGTTAATGCTTGGCTATGCATTCGTGCACTGATTACAGACACATTTTCAATTTGCAATTAGCCAAATTTTTTATTTTGTTTTAACTTCAAATATATAAAACCAACCTTTAGATTCATGAGCACCATAAAAATAATTAAAAAAGGCGCGAATAAATCAAAAGATTTGGTGGGTTTTCAAAATGCTCTAAACTTTCAAACTAGCTGGTAGCCAGCATGCTGTTACAGCTATGTGTTGGCATTTTGTTATCTTGTTGTTAAAGTCCATTTCTTTTGAGTGTCAAATCTTTTATTTCTTGTCGCAATAAATATTATTGTCCATGAAATTGCAGAAATAGACGCCACAATGACTAGGGTCTCTAAATCAACTTGCCCAGAATCTATTAAAGAACCTATTGCAACAATAGGGATAGCCACTGTTGAAGCTAGTCCTAGATAAGCAGGTAATATTGCAAAATCCCGATTTTTGAACCTAGCTATCTTTACAAATTCCAGTTCTGAAAACCGTACAGCAATTGTATCCTTGTAATATTTTTTACCTGCCACTTCGTAATTCTCATATTGAGGGAATTTGTATATGGTGTCAATGTCAGTTTCTACGATTTTTACAATAGAAAATGTCGAGTCAGAAAAATGAACAATTTTAGATACAATAATGGTGTCAGCTATTTTAAACTTATAAAGGTCATTATAATTTAAGATTTTGGTTTTATTACTATTTTTCCGATGTTGCAAAATCAGAGACTTTTGTTTTTGTGAAAATCCAATAAGAGTTAAGGATAAAAACAATACTAAAAATATTATATGTTTCATCATTTTTTCCTATTTCAATAAATGCTAACATTTGTAAATACAAATGTTCTACCTAAAACATTCGTCTATTTCTGCATTGTCTGCAAGTTTTTTTCTTTATAAAATTACAGAAAATCCATATTTACGCACTAAAAGTAGTGTTCTGCATTCCGATATCAAAAAAAAATGCAGCTTTTTTACGTTTACTGGCAAAATCTAATAATTTAGAGTAGGTATTCATGCGCCAGTTTACTGAAACCTTCAATTTGTTTGTCAACCCAATTCTTATCAAAACCCAATTCTTTTGCAATTAATTGAGCCACTTTCGGTGCCATTTCAATACTTGCACGTGCATCAAGGAACAGGGCACGTACCCTGCGGGCCAAAACATCATCGAGGTTGCGGGCCATTTCGTGGCGCACTGCCCATATAACCTCCACTTTTGTGTAGGGCAGGCGGGGGTGTAACTGTTCTCCTAATTCGGGTTTTTTGTCAATTAGTTTTTGTAGTTCAACCTGCTCATAACCATAGATATATAGGTGTTGGCTGAAGTCAACATTAGCCACATAGCCATGAATGGGCATGTTTTTGGTCACGCATTTTCGTTCATCAAGGCCGGCAATCATGGCTGCTTTGTCAATAATGTCTTCGCCCATTTTACGGTAAGTGGTCCATTTTCCACCTGTCATGGTCACCAGGCCCGATTCTGAAACAATTAATTTGTGCCCGCGCGAAATTTCTTTGGTTTCTGATTTGTCATCCTGTGGGGCAGCCAGGGGGCGCAGACCCGCAAAAATACTCAGCACATCTTTGCGTTTAGGTTCCTTTTTTAAATATTTCGAGGCCGTGCTTAAAATAAAATCAATTTCTTCTTCAAGTGCCCTTGGCTCCAACGAAGCCTCTACAACAGGGGTATCGGTAGTTCCAACAACCACTTTGCCATGCCAGGGGACAGCAAAAAGCACCCTGCCATCAGAGGTTTTTGGTATCATAATGGCTGAATCGCTCTGCAAGAACGATTTGTCTAAAATAACATGCACTCCCTGACTTGGGCGAATGGTTTTCCTTGCATTTTTGTTGTCCATTTTAAGGATATCATCCACAAAAACACCTGTGGCATTTACTACCACTTTAGCTTTTATTTCGTAGGTTTTTCCGGTTTCTTCATCTTTTGCTTTCACTCCGTTTACCATGCCTTCGTCCGATTTTAGCAAAGCAGTAACCTTAAAGTAATTGATAGCAGTGCCTTTGTTTTCTACCATGGTTTGTGCCAGGTTAATGGCCAGGCGGGCATCATCAAACTGACCATCATAATAAATTACACCCCCGCTCAGGTCTTTTTCGGATAAATTGGGGATTGCTTTTAATGTTTCGGCTTTTGAAATGTGTTCGGATGGTCCCAGCCCTAACTTGCCGGCCATCATATCGTAAACTTTCATACCAACAGTATAAAAAGGGCCGTCCCACCAAACATAGTTAGGGATAATAAACGATTGATTTTTAACCAGATGAGGTGCGTTTTGCCGAAGAAGTCCGCGTTCTTGCAAAGCTTCTAAAACCAAGGCAATATCTCCCTGGGCCAGGTACCTTACTCCGCCGTGTACCAGCTTAGTGCTCCGGCTTGAGGTGCCCTTTGCAAAATCTGATTGTTCCAGCAAAAGTGTATCGTAACCTCGTGCAGCAGCATCAACGCCAGCACCTAAACCGGTTGCCCCGCCGCCAATAACAATAATGTCCCAGGTTTTATCTGGCTGGGCTTCCAGGGTTTTAACCATGTAGTCTCTGTTCATAACTTAGTTGGTGTTGATATAGTTATGAGTAAAGATAGCAAATTTGGTTAAATAACTTGTTTGTAGAAATCCTTTTGCTAGTAACCTGAGTTCGACATAAAATATTCGATTAGATTTGATTAATTTTTGCATAAATCACACCAATTTTTCTAGAACTATCCCGATAGTCCTTCAAAAATTTGTTGCAATTTCTGCTAAAAATTAATTCAAACTGTGTGAATATTTTTAATCGAACTCAGGTTAGTAGGTTAAATATAGTTGGGCCTTGCCTAATCTTACGGAGTCTTCAGGCTTAATCATTGATTTCGTAATCTTAATATCATTTACAAAAGTTCCATTTGTGCTGTCATTGTCCTGAATGTAAAAAACTCCTCCCTCGTTGGTGACTATAGCGTGGTGGTTTGAAATGGTAAGGTTGGCAATTAAAATATCGTTATCACTATGGCGGCCGATAGTTGTTCTAAGCTTTTTTAAATCAAATTTTTCAATTTGTCCTTCAAGTTCAATGGTAATATAGGGTGAAATACTTCCGTAATTGGTTTTTTGGGGGCTTGAGGTGGCTACAATTTTGCTGTTTGCATCTTTACGGTTCATTGTTGATGGTTTTTGTTTACTTAAAATAGTTCGTTTTTTTCGTAAACGTACCATATTTATAGCAAGTACCGAACTTAACAAAAGCAAAAACACAATTACCAGGATGAAAATTATGTTTTGCATAAAAAAATTCTGCTCACTTGGTTTTTTAAACGTAGCTATTATTTCCTGGTCTTTATAACTAAGCTTAAACGAGTTAACTGTGTTCGACTGTTTAGTGTAGAAACTCAGAAGGTAACTTTTAAGGTTGGTGGTTCCGGCAACACTTGCTAATTGAAGCGAGTCAAGCTGGCTAATAGCATATCGTAGCACCTCTTGTTCATTCAAATCAGTTATTTTATCCCAAAGTTCAATCTTACTTAAGGTAATTAAATAGGCATCGGCTTTTGTTTTCAGGCTGGGCCAATTATCAACCGTAGATTTGGTTGCTTTTAATAAAACAATGTATTTTTGGCTTGGAGCCGCACTTCTGTTTTTAAAAAAATCCATTGCTTCATTTACGGTACATGATAAATCCTTTATCTGGGTATTAGTTGCACCTGTTAGCAAGCTTGTTTCAAACTGATTTATTAAACCTTTAAAATCAGCAGTAAACTCAAAACTTAAAGGGAGGATGCAGCTTTTCGTTTTTTCTTTATCACCTGTTAAAATAATGTTTAGCAAATCATTTTTATCCAGCCTATTACTGGCATTTATCAGTGTTTTACTAATTACAGATTTGCTTTCAGGGTTTGTTAAAAGTGCCTCATCAATAATAAAACACAGCATTTTTTTTTGTCTGGAATAAAAACTGGAGTCAATCTTTGTGGCAACTAGTTCTTTATTCTCCCAGATTTTTAATTCTGAGAAATCTATTGATTCGTTTTCAGGAATTTCTATAGTGATGTTAATAAATGGGTAGTTACTCTCGTCTATTTCTTTAATGCTAATTTGCTGTGCAATTACGGATGCTTCACAAAAAACCAAAACCAGGAGAATAGTCAATAAATTAAACTTCATTTTTAGCCTGCTTAAAGTTTAAAGAGTATACAATTTATTTTAGCTACTTAATTTACAGAATTGTGTGCAATTTTTTCTGAACACAAAGTTAAAGCTTTAAAAGGCTTCCTCAAAAAAAAATAATTTTACGTTGCAAAGAGTTTATTATCAATGTTTCGAAAACTCCTTTAAAATTCCAATGATTTCTTCAGGTATGTCACTTTTTGAAAGCAACAGGTTTTTGTAGTTGCCATTCTTTAAGTTTTTTTCAATAAAAGGGTAAACAGGAAAATCCTCTGACCAGTATTTATTTCCAAAAAATATCATCGGGCTTGCATAGCCAAAGCTTAAATAATGATTTTGTGTGGCATCCTGAAAAATTTCCTGAATGGTACCGGCACTTCCAGGCGAAAAAATAATACCACCCTTTGCAATGGTCAGCAGGCCATCTTCTCTTACGCTGTTGGCAAAATACTTTGCAATTTTTGTGGCAAATGGAGTTGCAGGCTCGTGTCCGTAAAGCCAGGTGGGTACTCCCAGGCTTTCAATGTTGTTTTCTTTTGGGTGTTTTTTAATTACCTTAAAAGCAGTATCGAGCCATAAAGTGTCTTTATAACTTGGTGCTGTTTTTAAAATTTCCAGGGCTTTAAAAAGCTTACTTTCTTCAGAATTGGCAAACCAAGCCCCTAAATGTGTTGCTTCCATAGCACCCGGGCCACCACCTGTGACCATTAGAAAACCTTCTTCGCTTAATGCTTTTGATAGGGAGGCTATTTTATGATAGAATGGATCATTTCTCAGTAAAGCATGTCCTCCCATTATAGCCACTATCTTTTTTTCAGGATAATTCTCAATAAAGTCGTAAAGGGCATCAGTAATGGCATGGTCGTGTAGTCTTCGGGCAAGGGTTTCGTGTATTGATGCTGCTTCTTTGCCATTTTTAAGGTAATGGGTATATATTTTGTAATCAGAGCATTGCTTGTAGCTTTCTGGTTGACTTAATTGATAATTATCATAAAGTTTCTCAGAGGTGTAAAGTTTAGCCGGGTGACAGTTATAGGGTACATTTAATTGCGGGAAAACGTAATTGTTTTCAAATATCCTGCTAATTGCATTATCGGGCAGGTTGCAACCCAAAAATATGCAATTGGAGAATACTGCCTTATAAAAATGTTCAGCATCTTTAGTGAAATTAATATTTTGAAATGCAAAATTTTCAAATACCGAAGATTCCTGTAACTGACTTCTAAACTGCTCAAACGATTCTATTTCTTTGTAAGCCATCTAATCTAGGTTTTAACCAGAACTACTTTTTTAATATGGTAAACTCCACCCTTCTGTTTTGCTGCCTGCCTTCATCAGTCTTATTTTCGGCAACAGGTTTAGTTTCACCATAACCTTTGGCAATAATTCTGCTCTCAGAAATATTTTTAGCTACCAGGTATTTTTTAACTGCATTTGCCCTTTCTTCAGAAAGTTTCAGGTTTGCATCGGCACCACCAATATTATCCGTATGCCCCGACATCTCAATCTCAATTTTTGGGTTGTCGTTAAGCACTTTTACCACTCTGTCGAGTTCGGGATACGATTCTGCTCTTAAAGTTGCGTTTCCAAAATCGAAAAAAATGTTGTTTAACCGGATAGTTTGTCCAACTTCAATGGGGGCCAGGTACAAGTCTCTTTTTATTTCTGAATAACTTACAGTGCTATCAAGGTTCAGGTTTTCCGAAACAGATAAAAATTGATCAGCAGTTGCCATAAAACTGTAGTTTTTACCAGAGGGTAGCACTATTTTGTAACTTCCATCCACTGCATTTGAAAAGGCATAACCCGCAACAATTCCTTCAGGAAGGATTTCGTATTGCAAGCCTGCACTAATTGGTTGTTTTGTTTTGTCGTTGTATACGTTTCCATAAACCAAAACAACCGGATTGGGCTTGTCTTCCGTTTTCATTTTTACCTTAACAATGTCAGTTCCACCATTTGAGGCCCGTGTGGTTACCATGTAGGCATATTCTCCATTAGCATCAAGGGTAAAATAGGCATCCCAGCCTTTTGTGTTGATGGGTACCCCCATATTAACAGGTTCCGACCATTTTCTCCAGGTATCGTCCAATCTGGTGGTTTTCCAAATGTCCATATCGCCTTTTCCACCCTTTCTGTCGCTTGCAAAGTAGAGGGTAACGCCATCTGAGGCAATAAATGGCGCCATTTCATTAGTTTTCGACTTGCTTATTGGGAATAGTATTTTTTTTGGTTTAGTCCACTTATTCCCCTCCTTTAAAAAGCTGACATACAGATCGTTCAATGAGCTTCCTTCTTTGTCGGTAAAATAAAGTAACAGCGTTTTTCCATCATTTGCCATGGTGGCGCCGTGCGTTTTTCCTCTCATTCGTTCATAAAAACCTTCTATTTCCAGTTCCTGAGGTCTCGACCATCCTTCAGCAGTTTTTGTACACATAGAAAACCCAATGCCATCAAATCTTTTTTTTGAGGTATATGTACCCATAATTAACATTCTGTTACCATCCGGCGAAACCCAAAACACTGAGTTGGAATAGCGTGTGTTGAGTAATCCTACTTCATGAATAGCCGGCCCCCATTCTCCATTTTCATCCAATTTTGAATACCATATATCTTTTACATCCGGATCTCTTTTTTTGTACCTGGTATTTTGTGGGTGCCCTGCTCTTACAAAGTACAAGGTTTTACCATCAGCAGAAATTACAGGAGCTAGTTCGTGGTATTGAGAGTTTACGTTTGTTCCCAGGTTTTCAATTTCTCTGATGTCTTGTGAATAGGAAGAAATTGGGATGAATGAAAAAGCAATAATTATTAATAAGGTTCTCATAGGTAGCGGTTTAATAAATCTTGTATATTGGTGTATTGGTTATTCGTATATTGGCATATTGGTTATTTTTATATCGAAAAGACAAATTAATACACCATTACACCAATTTCAAATATACAAATATTAAAGCAACAAATGCTTCTTAGTAATATACCTTACCGGATACCATGAAGCCACAAAACCAATGCCAATTACAGTGAAGAAAACATAAACAAAATCCATGGCCTGAATTTCAACAGGGTATTGTTCAAGCATAAAGTTGCCTTCAACCCCAACAAAACCAAACTCAATCTGTAGCCAGCAAATTAAAGCACCCAGCAACACTCCCAGTAGGGCACCAAGAATTGAAATCATCCACCCTTCCAGCAAGAAAATTTTACGAATAAGCGAGTTGTTTGCCCCCATGTTTTGTAGGGTGATAATGTCTTCTTTTTTATCAATGATAAGCATTGTTAATGAGCCAGTTAGGTTGAATGAGGCAATGATGATGATAAAGGAAAGTATCAGAAAAATAGCCCATTTTTCGGATTCCATAATTTTAAAGAGAAATTTATGCTGCTGGTACCTGTTTTTAACTACAAACTTATTCCCTAAAGCCTGTTTGAGTTTTTTTTGAAACAGTTCGGGGTCAACACCTGCTTTTGTTTTAATATTGATTGAACTAACTTCATCATAAAATTCCAATAGTTCCCTGCAAAACTCAATGGGTACTATAATTAGCTCAGAATCATACTCTTCCTGCAAAACAGAGAAAACTCCGATAGGGTAAATTTGTTTTCTGTTGAAGATATTAAGGTTTGCCATGCTTGGTTTAGCATCTCTTTTGGGAGCTAAAATTTGTATGGGCTTAACCAGGCTTAAATTAATACCTAATTGGCTCGACAAGATGTATCCAATCACAGCAAAATTTTCGTATTTGTTTTTTAGCAAAAACTCTCCGGTAATCATCATACTGTCAATGCCGCTGGTTTTATTAAAACTGTCCGAAACCCCTTTTATTCTGGCAATACCTTGTTTCTGGTTGTATTCAAGCATCACATTTTCTTCAAGTACTTCTGTAAATGAAGCAATTTCGTCCATCGATTCTATTTGCAATTTTAGGCTATCAGTAGCAGAAAAAACCTTTCCTTCGGCAAGTGTGATTTTAAAATCCGGATCAAAAGAGCTAAAAAAAGTTTTAATCAGGCCCTCAAATCCGTTAAAAACTGACAAGACGATGATAAGCGCCGAAGTGATCACTGCCAGTATCAAAACAGACAATGTAGAAATCAGATTAACCAGATTGGTTGTTTTTTTTGCAAAAAGGTAGCGTTTTGATATAAATAAAGGAAGATTCAATTTTTTATTTAATGTTTTAACTTATTGGAAAATTTTGTACATCAAGCTTTTTTAACATCTCTGTGAAATTAGAAATTAGGAGTGGAATCACTAATTTCCAAGTTCTACTTAAGCAATTCATTAATTTTATCTGCATGATCCAGTGAATCATCGATAAAGAACTTTAAATCAGGGAGTTTTCTTAGTTGGTTTCTGAGTTTTTTTCCCATTTCGTATTTTATTTTTCCAGTATCATTTACTATCATTTCTAATACTTTCTCAACATCTCCGGTAGGGAAAATACTTAGGTAAGCTCTTGCTACAGATAAATCGGGGCTTACCCTAACCACTGTCACAGAAATTAGTTTTCCTAAATAATAGCTTGCTTTTTGCTGGAAATACATACTTAACTCTTTCTGTACCAAACGCTCAACTTTCTTTATCCTTGTCGATTCCATTTTATTTTTTTATCGTTAGATTAGTCCTTAACCAATGCCATTTAATTAAGCTTTGTTGATCTGTTCAATTGTTCGCAATGTGTATTTGAATATTGGACTATTGGTATATTTTAAAATATTCAAATTTCTTGCATTCTTAATAGTATACAAATTCACAAATAAACCAATATACACTTAAAAAAGTCCGAGCAAAACAGCATTGATTCAATTTTTACAGATATTTTGACTAAATTTTCCTAGAATTACTATATTTATCATACAAAAGTAAACAAAAAACCTAACTAACAATAGGAGCTTGATTTTGGAAATTAACAACAAGAAATTCATACTTAGTGCTTGCACGAAAACTCTATCTCGGATAAAGAAAGCTTTATTTTTGAGGCTTGCGCAGCGGAAAAATTGGGAGTTTACTTCCGTAAATGACCAATTTGTCTGCAAGCGTAACAAAAAAAAAGGATTTTTTTTGCAGGGACTACTTAAAACACTATTGCCTAAATACTCCTGGTATTTAACCGGACTTATTTCGGTTGTCAATATTATGGTGGTTCGTGCTCAGTATAACAGCAACGAGTTTCCAGCAATTGGAACCAATTACATCATGGCGGTTTCGCAGGTATATCCACAAAAGAAACTGGATATTAGAGATTTGGGAAACGATGTTTGGGATTTGACCATGTTTAAACCTACAAGCTTTGATACTATTAGGATTGTTCAGAAAAAAAAGACCCGTTATGGCAAACGGTTCCCCGAGGCTGACGTTGCAATTGTAACCAATCCAGTAGATATGGAATACCTGATCATTGATTCAGGAACGATATACCTGGCTGGGCTTATTGGTGATTTTATGGAAAAAAAATTGCCGGTTCTTTTGCGATTTAAGGATAAGCTACTTTACAAAAACCCTCATTTGCAATTAAACGAGCATTATTCTGATACTTCAGATACTTATTTTGTTTCGCCTTATTTTCATCACCCAGGAACAGATTCAATTAAGGCAGATATTCATTACATCCGAACCGGTAGGGTAGATGCTAAAGGTAAACTTAAAACTCCATTGGGCGAATACCAGGTTGACCGCGAAGTTATTTTTGTTGAAAAAAGGGTCAGGGGTTATAAGCACTCCATGTTTGGCTGGACACCAGCACCTGAATATTCGCTAAACAAACATTTTACCATGTACCGGTGGTATACAAAAGATAACAAACTTCCTATTGCCGAAGTTATTCTAAATATGGAAGATAAAGTTGAGTATGTAAGATACCAATACGACTCGCCACTTAGGCTTGCTTTTACTGGCCGACATGTGAATTGCAAAGGCGCATCAAATGGTATTGTCGATCTTACAGTAACTGGGGGCATTCCTGATTACACCTATAAGTGGACCAATGGGGCAGCTTCGCAGGATTTAGTCAATGTAAAAGCAGGCACTTACCGGGTGGTGGTTACCGATAACCGTGGAAGGACAATATCTTCTTATTACACTGTTACTGAGCCGCTTGTTGAGTTGCAGGCGAATTTAAAAGTGAAGCATGTAAGTTGTCGTGGTAAAAAAGACGGACGGATTGAGCTTGAAATAAAAGGCGGAAAGGAGCCTTACGGTTTTATTTGGTCAAACGATTCGGTTGATGAAACACTAACAGGTCTGCCCCCCGGGAAAACATATGTAAAAGTTTCAGATGCTGGTGGTTGTATTATTGTTGATAGTGTTGAAATAACTCAGCCAGAACGCAAACTGGCAGCTGATTTTGAAGTTCAGCATGTTTCATGTTACAATGGGAAAGATGGCCAAGCCACCTTATTTGCCGAAGGAGGAACACCGCCATATAGGCTGCAATGGATTGATAATGATACAAGTAGGGTGAAAGTTGGCTTAGTTGCAGGGAAACATGAAGTTAAAGTATTTGACAAAAATAACTGCTCAGTAAGCAAAGAAGTGTTGATTAAACAACCTGCAAGCCCAATAAAAATCAAAAGTGTAATAAAGCCTGTTAGTTGTTATAGCGGGTCGGATGGTAAAATAGAATTAAGTATTAGTGGTGGTAAGCCTTCTTATCAAATTTTATGGCAAGATAGTTCGGAGCGTAAAACTTTGATGGGAATAGAAGCTGGTACTTATGAGTTAACCCTTACAGACCTAAATAATTGCGTTGTAAAAGCAACCTTTCAGGTTACCCAGCCAGAACTGCCAATAAAATCGACTATTTCGAAAAAAGATGTAAGTTGTTTTAATGGGAATGATGGACAAATTAAGCTTTCGGTTTCAGGCGGAAGCCCGGGTTATAGTTATCAATGGCAGGATGGACAAGCAAAAGCAGAGCTTAAAAAACTAAAACAAGGTAATTATTCGGTGAAAATTACGGATAAAAAACAGTGTACAGCTTACGATACGGTTGAGATTTTAGCGCCAGAGCAACCTATTACCATAGATTTTGAAAAATACGATGTAAAGTGCCACAAAGGCAATGATGGTGTAATAAAATTAATTGTGGAGGGAGGTACTCCTGAGTATTCCTACTTGTGGTCAAATAAAGCCAATCAGCGGGATATTACCGGACTAAGGGCAGGAAAATATTCAGTAGTTGTAACCGATAGCAAACTTTGCAAACTAAAAAAAGATTTTGAAATTTCAGAGCCACAAACCATGTTGGAGGTGAAAGTTGAGAAAATTGATACAAAATGTTATGGAGAACAATCAGGTTCCATTTATCTTACTGTAAAAGGGGGAGTGCCTGGCTACAACTATACCTGGTCCAATGGTAAAGAAGCACCAAGTATTCTTGGGATAGGAGCAGGGGAGTATACAGTTGAAATTGAAGATAACCGGCAGTGCAAAATTTCAGAAATTATTGAGTTAAAAGAACCAGCGAAAATTGAGGTGGAATCAAAAATTACCCAACCCGATTTGGAAAAGAAAAATGGGGCAATTTCCATTGAGGTAAAAGGAGGAACAAAGCCTTATACAATTATTTGGGATGATGGCAAACAAGGGCTGGAACACAAAAATATTGGAACCGGGCATCATGATGTGCAAATAACTGATGCAAAGGGGTGTGTGATTGTAGAAGCTTTTGAATTGAACGGGAGGGGCGAAAATTAGTGATGTTGGAATAGGAGATAAGTACTGAATTTAAAAAACAATACACCATGATGAAAGTAAGAAAAGCAACACCAGAAGACATTAAATTAGCAGAAGGCTGGGGAGTCTGGAGCAAAGAACCCTCCGAATTTCCATGGCATTATGATGAAAAAGAAACCTGTTATATTCTTGAAGGAGAGGCGGTTGTGGTTTATGGCCGGGGCAATGAAATTTCATTTAGTAAGGGCGACTGGGTTGAGTTTCAGCAAGGCCTTTCATGTACCTGGAAAATTAACAAAACCATTAAAAAGCGGTTTGTGTTTGGGTAAGGATGATGCAGAAAATTTGATTTTACTCGCAAGCTCGTGAGAAAGTTCTTTACACCCTTTAGGGAAGGGGTAAATGAAGAAAATAATTTGCGTTTAGTAGCAAACAAGCACACAATCATATAAATATTAGCAGAATGGACAATACAAATACACCAAAACAACTTTTTCTGGCAATGCAGATAATACATTTTGCATTGATTGTAGGGCAGTTACTTTTTGCAGGGATTTTTATCTTTTTGGTCAATAATAATTATTCTTCCACTTCTAACGAATATGATAATGTGTTTTTACTATTGGCCATTGTTATAACCTTTGGAGCACTGTACGGAGCAAATTTTATTTACAAGTTAAAGTTAAAAGCAATTTTACCTGATAAGCCAGTGCAGGACAAGTTGGTGGATTATCGGACAGCACTAATTATAAAATATGGATTACTCGAAGGTGCTGGTTTTTTTAGTTTGGTGGCTTTTTTTATTACAGCAAATCACTTGTTGCTGATTTTTCCTGCTGTCATTATTGCTGCTTTTTGGTTGAGCAGGCCTACTGTAACCAGTTTTATAACCGATTTAAACCTTTCGGATAAAGAAAAACAGGAGGTTCTAGAAGGAAGGCGGTAATTTTGCAATTAACATTAAGTGTTTTCTGTAGGGGAATATTTACGGGTTAATCCATTGGCAACCCGTAAATAATACAAGTTTTAGTAATGTCCTTCAGAATTCAGATTTTAGTCCCACTCAATATTTGTTCCCTCATGCCTCACCAGGTCGTATAGTTTATCTTCGTTCTCAACCAGGTCTGTAATAATTTCAACTAGTTTGTTTGCCAGTGCTTCATTTTCCTTGGTGTTTTTAAAGTAACCAACATACATACCAGCTTCCGGGTCATGCTTCAAATGTTCTTCAATTTCAGGGTAGTGCCTGCCAATATAGTAGCGAAGCAGGGCCTCCCAATTATAGCCATTCATATAGGCCGCTTCATCTATCTTGTTTATTTTTTCTCCAATTGCAAAAACCTTATCTTTTTCAATATAAAAAGGAACACTAATGTAGTCATCTGTTGTAATAATCCGTACATATTTGTCTTCTTCTTTTTTTAGTTCAGTAAATTTCTCTTTTGCAAGCTTTGCTTCATTCAATTTTCCCTTGCCTTCAAGCGTTTTTGATAAATAAAGCTGCCAGGTACTGTGTTCTTCGCCCTGTTCTTTTATGTCAAGCAATTGACTGTGTGCCTCGTCAAATTTTGCTATGCCAATTAGCGCATCAATTTTCATTAATTTAAAATGGTAGTCCAGTTCGCCAGCCTCATCTAATCCTTTAATTACCTCAGCATACTGGCCTTTTTCGCTTAATTCTTTCAGTTGCTTAAAAAGGTCGAACTTCTTTTCTCTTTCTAATGATTTCTTGCAATCCTCAACAATGCTTCGAAAATGCTCTTTGTCACTTTTCGAGTGATGGTAATCATCTGGGTCTACTTCAAAACCTTTTTCAAATGCATTAATTGCCTTCTGGTACTGTTTCAGGTTGTTGTAAACATACCCCAACTGCATCCATGCTGGAGCATACGTGTCGTCAAGTTCTAGTGATTTTTTCAGGCATTCAATTGCTTTATCGTACTCTTCTAATGAATCATATGCATAAGCCAATTTATAATGCCATCTGGAATCATCTTCACCTTCTTCTTTTACTTTCATTAATTGTTCTATTGCACCTTTATAGTCTCCAATATTATTCAAAGCCCTGGCATAAGAAGAAGTCAGTTCATAGTCCAGATCACCAATTTGTAAACAGGCCTCAATTACTTCGTTTGGCTGATTGGTCTCATGCCAAAGTTCTAATTGTTCAAGCAATTTATCCCTATTGCTTTGTGTTTCATATGATAAAGCGGAGTTGTTTTCAATTAAATATACATTATCCGGGTTTATTCGATGCTCTTGTGTATAAATAACCCAATCAGTTATTTCATTTTCATGAATATCAATCTGATCGCCTTCATTCATTCTTGAAATGTAATAGGGCTGATTTAATAAAATAGCTGTAAAACGGTTTTTGTTAATGTCAACCACCTCAAACCACAGGTGTTCCATATTTGCTTCGTCCTCTTGTTTGTGTTCAGCATCTACCTCAATACCAGCCTTTAACAGTGTTTTGTTGTTGTCTTTAAAGGTGAGTTCGTAAACATATTTTAACCGCTCGTGTGCAAGGCTGCGCATTCGGTTAGTTTCTTCATTGCTAAAAAAGAACAGAGGGTTTTCTTGCAATTGTGGAACCGCTTCGTTAAGATGTGAAAGAACACCCTTATTGTAATCTTTTTCGGACTTATAAAGGTACAAAACACCCGAAGGCGAATCATGGTCTTTGCGGTCATCATCACTGCACCCTTGATTGTTTAACCCTTCAATAGCTTCTTCCCACTTTACCCAGGTAACAACAATGCCATCACCAATAAAAATTGGTTCTTTAGGTGGATTAGTAGTCCCGTCAGTAATTGCCATAGCTGCCAGTGCATCAATTATTGGTGATAGTGCCTGATAGCTCTCGTTTTGAGTGCTTGCACCAATTATTTCCAACTCAACGCTTCCACACCTGTTCAAACCATGTGTGTGCATCCAAACATCCTCCTTATCATTGACTGCATGGGTGCGGTACAAATAACTTGGAGAGGGTAATACTTTTGAGCCTGCTGCTAACTTTACCCATCTGCCAGAAAGAATGCTGTAGGAGCAATAATCAACAATACCTGCAATATTTGGCAGAATACTGTAAATTAATTTTACTTGAAAGTGAAATGATGTAAGGTTGTTTTTACCGAAAAACATTTTTACCGTTAGTCCAAAACCTGCATTTTGAAGCCTTTTTAGCTCTGTTGGACTTAAATCGTGCGAAAGCGTGAACATATTGCTTATTGCAGGATTTTCTATTTCCAAATTAATTTTATACTTCTCGCCTTGATATACGAGGCTCATCTCAGCGGAATCGTCTTTTACACTAAAATCAATTTCTGAGAATTCTTGGTTGTACTCAACCCTTTCAAGTAAAGCTTTTAGGTTAAAAAAATCCGCATCGGTTGCCGAAATACCCTGCAATATTGATACTGATTTAAAATCATCTTGTTCAATAATTTTTTGGTAAAGTTCTGTGTTCATTCAAATTCATTTTTTGCCCAAGCCAGGCGGTGATTAAACAAATAATTTCTTTTTGTGGGGGCGCCAAATATAGATAAAAACATGTAGTTTTAGTAATCAGATCTTGCAATTTTGATAAGAAACATTTCTATTGTGTCAAAGTATCAGGGTTTTATCGATAACAAGTTAGTTTCACTTTTTATTTTAAATTTGTACAATATTGAATAATCTAAAATAAAACTATGCTTGTAAAAACCTATGGCTGTGCTGTTCAGGGCATCAATGCCTTTCCTGTTACCATTGAAGTAAATATGTTTAAAGGGGTCAACTTTCATCTGGTTGGTTTGCCCGATAGTGCTGTTAAAGAAAGTCAGCAACGAATTGATTCGGCACTGAGAGAGAATGGTTTTAAAATTCCGGGTAAAAAGGTGATTATTAATATGGCACCAGCCGATATCAAAAAAGAGGGCAGTGCTTATGATTTACCCATTGCAATAGGTGTTTTGGCATCCAACGAAGATATTACGGCAGAAGAGGTGCATAATTACATGATAATGGGTGAATTATCGCTTGACGGGAGTGTGCAACCAATCAGGGGGGCATTGCCAATAGCAATTAGGGCAAGGGAAGAAGGTTTTGAGGGCCTGATTGTTCCCAAAGCTAATGCAAGGGAAGCTGCTGTGGTTGATAAACTAAAAGTTTATGGGGTAGAAAACATTAAAGAGGTCATTGATTTTTTTAATGGCGATACAGAGCTGGAAGAAACCATTGTGGATACCCGAAAAGAGTTTTTTGAAGCACAAAACAGTACGGAATTGGATTTTGCCGATGTAAAAGGCCAGGAAAATGTAAAACGTGCATTGGAAATTGCCGCTGCTGGTGGTCATAACATAATTATGGTAGGCCCTCCGGGTGCAGGAAAAACCATGTTGGCCAAACGAATTCCTGGGATTTTGCCCCCGTTAACGCTCCATGAAGCACTTGAAACCACAAAAATACATTCAGTTGCCGGGAAAATAAGCAAAAACACTTCGTTAATGGTTTCGCGGCCATACATAAGCCCTCACCATACTATTTCGGATGTTGCTTTGGTCGGCGGTGGTGCTTTTCCACAGCCAGGTTCCATCTCTTTAGCCCACAATGGGGTATTATTTTTAGATGAATTGCCTGAATTTAAACGTACCGTGCTTGAAGTAATGCGTCAACCTTTGGAAGATAGGTTAATTACCATTTCAAGAGCTAAGTTTACGGTAGAGTACCCTGCCAGTTTTATGTTGGTTTCATCAATGAATCCCTGTCCGTGCGGTTATTACAATCATCCGGAAAAAGATTGTGTTTGTTCGCCAGGCATTGTACAAAAATACCTGAATAAAATATCTGGGCCCTTACTCGATAGAATTGATATTCATATCGAAGTAGTTCCTGTTCCGTTTCGCAAATTGGCAGATGCAAATGCATCGGAAAATAGTGAAACGATACGAAAAAGGGTGATTACTGCCAGACAAATTCAGGTGGATCGTTTTGCAGATAGCAAAGATATTTATTCCAACGCGCAAATGAGTTCTAAGCAAATCAGAACCTATTGCAAAATTGATGAAGCAGGGCAGGTTATTCTTAAAAATGCAATGGAAAAACTAGGACTTTCAGCCCGAGCTTATGATCGTATTTTAAAAGTTTCGCGTACCATTGCCGATTTGGAAGCATCACAAGATATTAGTACAGAGCACCTTGCCGAGGCAATTCAGTACAGAAGTCTGGATAGGGAAAATTGGGGTGGATAGACTGGATGCTGGTGTTAAGTCAAATTTGATATTTCTGGTAAATTGGGGCTGTATCAAAACTTGATTTTGGACGCTGCATTTCGACTGGCTCAGTAACCAAGCTTGTCGAAACGTATATTGATTATCAGTAATTTACACATTCTGACAAACTAGCTTTGACACTAGTTGCTGGGTGCTAGTAAAGAACATCCAGAAGCCAGTGGCCTGGAATGACCTCTCGATTCTCTTTGTCATTAGAATGCAGGTGATTGTAAAAAGCCAATCCCTAAAAAGAGACTGGCTTAAGAAAAACTCAAAAATCGACTATAATCCAAATGCGTAGTAATATTTCCCTGGATAATTTTCATAAATACCCTCTACCATTACACCACCTTCCTTATTTTGGAGCATTTTCTCAAATTCCTTAACAGTTGTGACTTTTTCACCATTTATTCGGGTAATTATAAAACCCTCCCTCATAGCTGTTTCATGGCTAAGTTTTCCGGGGGATAATTTTTTTATCCGCAGACCGCCATCAATGTCCAGTTTTTTTGCATCCGATTTGCTAACTTCCTCCAGTTCAACACCCAAAATGTCAGAAACTTTGCTTGACTCTTTCTTGCTCAGATGTGTTTCACCTTCCTGGTTTTTAAGAGTAACAGGTATTTCCAGAGATTTCCCTTTTCTGTCAATTTTTAAATTCACCTTATCACCTGGTCGGTGGCTGCCAATTAGTTCTAGCAGTTTTGATGAAGTCTTAATAGTAGTTCCATCTATAGCAACAATTACATCACCAATTTTTACACCCGCAGAACCTGCAGCACTGTTATCAGCAATACTGTCAACATAAACACCTTCAGTGATATCAATATCCTTCTCTTTTGCAAGGTTTCCGTCTATGCCCCTAATCATTAATCCGAGGTAGCCCCTTTGTACAAAGCCATACTTCATAATATCTTCAACTACCTTTGATACAATATTTGCAGGAACAGCAAAACCATAACCAGCATAGGAGCCAGTTGGGCTGGCTATTGCAGTATTGATACCTACCAATCCACCCTGCAAATTAATAAGGGCACCACCGCTGTTGCCGGGATTAATGGCTGCGTCGGTCTGAATGAAAGATTCTATTGCGCTTTTATCCTGTAAAATGTTGATATTCCTACTTTTAGCACTAACAATACCTGCTGTAACTGTTGAATTCAGATTAAATGGATTACCTACTGCGAGTACCCATTCGCCAACTTTTACATCATCAGAATTAACCAGCGGAACATAAGGCAGTCCTTTTGCTTTTATCTGCAATAAAGCCAAATCAGTAGAAGGATCGGTTCCAATAACTTTGGCTTTATAAATATGGTTATCTTCCAATGCAACTTCTATATCTCTGGCATTTGCTATCACATGGTTGTTGGTTACAATATATCCTCCTGAATTAATAATTACACCGGAACCTGTAGCCACTATCGGCTGTGATTTAACGCGGCCGGAGTAGGGAATTTCTGATCTTCTCTGTGGACCAAAAAATTGTTTAAAAAAATCATCGTTGAAAAATTCTTTAAAAGGATCTTGCTGCCTATAAAGCCTTGAATTTGATTGTTGTACCATAGTAGATTTTATATGTACTACTGCGGGCATCACTTTCTTAGCCACATCTGTAAAATCGAGTGGCACTATATTTCCATCTGGGTTAACAGTATAAGCAGCCCCAACTACAGGACTTGAAGAAATATGTTCTATTTTAAAGTGTTTTGCATTATCAAAATCAGCTAATTTAAAGGCTCCAATTGTAAAAACACTTCCTAAAACCGAAGCCATTATTAACATAATAAACTTTTTCATTTTATTGTCCTCCTTTTTAATCGTTAATAATTGTTTCTTTTGAATTATTCCTAACAACATGTGTTTTTCCTAATGAAATAATCAATTGGTGATGGTTTTGATCAACAGATGAATGTCTGATATAAAAATCTCTTGCTGGCAAAGGAATATTTATACTACGCAGTCTTTCATACTCTGTAGCTCTCATTATGTTTTTACCAAAATGATGAATGTAAATTGGCCTGTTTATTTCCTTTTTTTCAGCAAGAATTATCACTATGTTTTTACCATTTATTGATAAATGATAATTATCTCTTTCTACCAATTTACATGATACATGAAGTAATGTTTGATCGTCGTCGTATTCAAAATGGTAATCTGCTGAATACCAATCTCTTTTGATGTGTTTGTTTTCGTGTAATCTATGATCAATTGGCACATTATATTGTATATTGTTTATTTTTCTCATGATATAAAATTTTAATTTTATATACTCAGTTTGTGAAACTATAGTCCACACTCAACATAAACCTATGCTTATTATTGAAAAACTGTAGCCAAGCACTTGTTGCTATCCGTGTAAATAGCACAAACAATAGAACCGGTAATTCAAACAAGAAAAATAACTGAGTATGTTGTTTTGATTTGTAAAATATTGATTGAATAATTATACAATCAAGGAAGGAGGGGGGATATCTAACATTAAGGGGTTTACCTCATGTGTTACCCAACAATTAAATTTAGCATATCTGCTTTTAATTGAACTGGATGAAAAATTACAGAAATTATTGTCGGAATAATGAAGCTCAAATTCATCAAATGAGTTATCATCAAGGTAACACATTGAAAGGTTTTGTTCTTCATCAGAAATAGAATAGGAAATGCTTGTTTTTAATTGCTTGGTAAAATCTGTGTTGTTAAAATTAGCCAGACTTTTTGTAGTAAAAAAGCAAGTTAAAAATACTATTAGCAATATTTGAGTAGTGGTTTTCACTAATTCAATTTCTTTAGTGTAAAATTATGGCAATAATTTGTTAAAAAGTGATATCAAGCCTGAAAAAATGTTAAGATTTATTTGCGTAAAAAAATAAAATCTGCAAGGTTAAATGTTGTATTGCTTATTAATTGCTTAGGTTTAAGCTTGTTTTAACTAAAAATAAAAATTTCAAATGTTAAAGTTATCTTAACAAAAAACCTGCAGATTTGAAATAAGCTTTTGATAGTTGTTTAAAAATAATCAATCAATATTTTTATTGCAATAAGTCCGCCTATCATAACAATTATCATTATCCAAAGCCCGTATTTTTCTATAAAGCTTAAATTCTTGTTGTCTGATTGTTCTATTTTATTTTCCATGATGTTTTTTTGTTAATTAACTCATAGTGAGTTTGTTAAATGTGTTATTGAGAGGTTGAATGGGTTTAAATCATATACACTCCAAGGCTTAAAATAGCAGGAGCTGGTCACAAAAAATTTGTGTAAACATGCCGATATATTTTCAG
Organism: Bacteroidales bacterium; assembly: GCA_050291445.1. Classification (GTDB taxonomy): domain Bacteria; phylum Bacteroidota; class Bacteroidia; order Bacteroidales; family NBLH01; genus NBLH01. Next base: position 66,372 of record JBNKJW010000021.1, read on the forward strand.
CTTATTTTTTGACCTTTTATAAAATGGCCTGCAAAATAAACATTTAGAGGTAGTCTGATTTAAAAAAAAAGGAATTAGCTTACTGGCGGAGAGGTGTCCGTCATAAAAAAGATGGTATTGTAAGAATGCGTCTTTTTTCTTGGTCGAATACTAATGGCAGGTGTGTAAGCGATAGTATTCTTAGTAAATAAGCATTCTAAAAAAATGTTTGCTTTTGATGGTGATTCTTCTTCATCAATTAGAACTTCAGGTGCAGAGTTGATAATTGGAAAGTGCTTACTTTCAAATAATTGCGATTTGAAATCAAAATTGTATGCAGTAACATTAGGGGCTACTTTTTGTTCAACATCTTCCTTCTCCAGAACCAATACTCCTAAAAGCAATGCAAAAGAAAGTATGTAAAGTAGCTTGTTCATTTATTTAAAGTAAGATACAAAACTAATGATTTTTATATAGAAAAACTCTTCCATGAATTTAATTTCATTGTTTAAATCAAACCCATTTTCTTTTTCTTAGTAAAATAACTCCTGCTATTGATAATATTAAAGAGCCCAAAATGATTCCCGGCATTGCCCATGTCGAGTTTTCTAACTGATTTGGAACATTCATGCCAAAAACACTGGCTATTAAGGTAGGGATCATTAAAATTATAGAAATGAAAGTTAGTTGTTTCATCACAACATTTAAATTGTTAGAAATTACTGAGGCAAATGCATCCATCATCCCACTTTGAATATCGGAGTATATTTGAGCCATTTCAAGAGCCTGTTTATTTTCAATAAAGGCGTCTTCAAGTAGGTCTTCATTAATTTCGGTGTTGATTTTTTTTGAGTTTCGAAGCTTTGCTAAAACAATTTCATTCGCTTTAATGGATGTAATAAAATACACCAGGCATTTTTCCATTTTTAGTAATTTGTTCAACTCTTTGTTTTTTACTGATCTTTCAAGGTCTTGTTCAATTAATGCCGACATTTGATTTATCTGCTTCAGGTATTTAAGGTACAAATTCCCGGAGCGCAAAAACAGTCGTAAAATAAAGTTAATACTGTCAGTTACTTCGCGGTATTGTTCTCTGTAAATAAAAGGCTGTACAGCAGGTAAAACTTCATTTTGCTGAGTACACAAAGTCAATGTGAAATTTTCAGTGAAAAAAATTCCTAAGGGAACGGTGTTGAATGGAACCCCGTTGTTATGTGCTACTACCGGAACCCTCAGTATTATCAGGGTGTAATCATCATCATATTCTATTCGTGGACGCTCATCAACATCTAAAATATCATTAATTGAATCACTTGGTAGGTTGAAATTTTCAGAAAGTTGCTTGATTTCATGCTGGGCTGGGTTTGAAACATTTATCCAGCATCCTTTTTCTAATTCGGTAATATCGGAGTAACCACCGAATGTTTTGAAGATTTTAATCATGACTTTGTCTCCTTACATTAATCTGCAAGGAAAACAAACAGCCCTTACAGAGTTATTAATATTTTATACTACTATGATATGGGCCTTCGTCCATTCTTTCAAAATTTTGTATTAATGTGCAAATGTAGTTTTATTTTATCTTAAACGTAAATCATTGAAGTATTTTTCTTGCAAAGCTTTTAAAGCATCTTTCTAAAAGTAGTTGGTCAACTTTCAGGCTAGTGTTAAGTCAAATTTGATATTTCTGGTAATTAGGGGCTGTATCAAAAGTCTTAAAAGTGAGGGTCATTGAGCACTTCGACATGCTCAGTGTACCACTTGTCGAAATGCCTATATTGCTGATTATCAGTATTCGCTTCGATGCTTCGACAAGCTCAGCAACCTAAGCTCGGGCATTGAGCCTGTCGAAATGCAGCGACCAAAAGTTAGTTTTGATACAGCCCCTGGTGCACTTGCCAGGTGTTGTCACCAGAAACATTAGCCTTGACATGACACTAGTTTAGTTTTTCGTTTCATTTTTTAGTGCTCCTTTGTGTATTAGTGGCTTAGTGGCAAAAAATATAGCCACAAATCCACTAAGATTAACTTCGTTGAGGGCTTTGTTGTGCACAAAGCGATGCAGGCATTGCTTTTTTCAACTAGGGCCTTACTTTTCCAACATCTGAATGATTTCTTGCTGCTCAAACTTCTTTGCAATTCTTAAGAGTTCGTTTTTCGAGTAGTCAATCATCTGCTTTTTTTCTTTAGGGTTATAGTTTGGCCAGTCAAATAAATCCTCGTTGCAATTATCAACAAAGCGTTGTGCTATTTTTACAGCTTTCTCATCTTTTCCCAGTTCAAGGTAAGCCTCTATAATTGGGAACATGTAATAATCAAACAATAGTTTTCTGTTAGGGATTGCACCAAAAACTTTGTCCAGTACTTTTTCGGCTTTTTCATTTTCCTTTTTTTCAATAAGGGCCACAGCCAGCTGAGAGGCTGAACTTCTGTAAATGTTTAAAAATAACCGGTTGTTGTTGGTGCTTGCTTTAATGCCTTCCCAGTCAAATTTGTTCATCAGATTCTTGTACATTTGCTCACTATCAATTAGTCCCTTGTTCGAAGGATTTCGCTCTTTCCCATTTGAGGTTAGTTTAAACGTAAACCCCTCAAGTTGCATGTATTTTGTAAGCCCTTCCAAAACGTTCCTGTCAAACGAAAAACTAAAATAAACCGGTCTTTCCCAGTTATTGTTAACAAGGATATCATAAAACAGCAGTTCAGAACGAAAAATATAGCTTTTGTCTATTTTCCAATCTATTTTATTGTCACCATCATAAAAATATACAAACTTGTTTGTTTGAAAGTATTTAATTGTATTGTTCAATTGAAGGTTCGCCTCGTTTTTTGTTAATTCAACAAGTTTATTAAGTGCAATTGGATGTTCTTCATCACCAACACATACCAAATAATCAAGGTAGTTGCTTTTTAGTTGCTTTGTTGAATAACTGACAGGAAGCCCCTTGGCATCAAAAATTCCAGTTTTTAATCTATCAGCATACCTTCGTGCTGCTAAAAGACTGAAATTAACAACCATAACATCAGTTCTAAAACCATACTGCGCTTGAACATAAAGCAGGGGATAGGTATCGTTATCGCCATTGGTAAACAAAATTGCATTGGGTGTACACGAGTTAAGGAAGTTTTTAGCAGCTGCAATAAACAGTTTTGGGTACAAGTCGGGTTTTAGTTCTTTCCTGGCCTCCTCTATGTTTTGGTACATATACAAGTCTAAAAACGAAGTAAGGTGTTCATTGGCCGCTTTTACCCTGGCTTTCCCTACAATGGTTTCAAAATCAGGATTTTGTTGACTGAGTGTGTTGAATTTTTCGATGGCCTTGTGGCGGTAAAAACGGTAATTTGAAAGTTGTTCATCAGACAAACTGTTTTTTCCATCAGGCATTTTGTATATTGTTGAAGAATCGGCATACCCTGTATTGTTACTTAAAAGATTGCTGGCATATGATGAGTATGCTCGACCGAGGGCATACAACGTGGTGTCAGAAAGTTTTTTTGAATCCTTAAAATCGTCAATAACATCTTTGTCCCATGCGGTATATCCATAGTAGGGGGTTATTTTATACAGCCGATACTCCCAGTCGCGTTTAAACCGTTTAATCTCTTGTTCATTTTTTCGTTCATCTTCAGCATCTTCAAAATCAACAGGTTTAAAAACACCACTCACCTTTTCCCAAAGGAGTTCATCTTTAATGATTTTTTCTCCTTTTAAATAATCTGTTACAACTGCGTGCCAGCCATCGGGCTTTTTATGAAACTTAAAGAAGTTTGTATAAGGTAAGTTTTTTATTGAATAATGCGTAAAAAAATGGTCTAAAACATTATCGTACGAAACAAAGTTACTCTCATGGTTTTGGGCATTTAAAGTTAGCCCAAATAGCATTGCAAAAAGGATTAGTTTTATTCTCATTTTAAAAAAGTTTTAATCTATAATACTTCCAAAGCCTTGTCTTTGTCACTAATAAAAATTATCCTACTCCCTTTATTGCTTTCTGTAATAAAATCTGTCAGGCTTTTGCTCTTTAAATTTGAAAAATCACCAATAACTGCCAGTTTTTTCTGATAATTAGAGAATTTTTGCAATACTTCACCGGCAAACCTGGTTTTCAGGTCAAAAAAACCTTCAGGCAAATTACTTTTATCAATAATAACACCCTCACAGTTTTGATAGTGCGCATTTCCAAGTAAGTCTATAAAATCCTGTAGTTCATTTAGAATTAGATTCTTTGATTGCAGCTCGGCAATATTGCCTTCAGATCTGTTGTGAATGATAAGTTCCATATTATGATAGTAGGTTATTGGCTACAAAGTAAATGATTTTGTTCGCTGGTTACAATAAAAAAACAGCTTTCTCTAAAATTAGCCCCATTTTCTTAATTCCACTTAATTTAATAACCTGAGTTCGATTTTAAAATAGCGCTAATTGATTAGATTTTACTTCTTCATATTTAATTGAAGGTTTCTTTGGAAAGAAAGAATAGGCAATTAAGGCAGATATTGTGTTAGAAATGAAGTTGTTAACAGACCTATGACGGGAATGTTCTATTGAACATATATTTTTCAGCTCATCATTAACAGTCTCAATTACAGAGCGTTTACGCAACAATATTTTATCCTTCATCTCCATTAAAACATTTTTCATATTGTTTCTAATATGTGTTATTAAATGTAGACCGTCAATAAATAGTATC
>JBNKJW010000022.1:0-36400 GCA_050291445.1 Bacteroidales bacterium
CTAATAGAAAATTCGGAACCACACCATCTCTGCACTAAAAATCCCTCAAAATAGCCCGCTATTCTTTCTGCATTTTTAGCACATATCTGGTATAATTCCGAATTTCTGTGTTGAATATTTTATGTCGAACTCAGGTTATTATATTAGAGGCTGTTTTTTGAAACAGTCTCTTTTTTTTGTTGTAGGCAATACCATACCCGAAAACTTTGGTAAAGTTATTGAAGGTAATCCTTAGTCTGGAGAAAAAATGATAAAAAAAATAGTATCTTTATTCTTTAATGTCCAAAAATTGTATGAGTATAAAATTATGAAGGTTAGCTGGATTTTTGTTTTGTTATTAATCATCTTTATGCCCCAACTGGCTAAATCTAATGGGCAGTCAGATTCTTTATTCGTTGAACTGAAAAAAGCTAAACATGATACTACCAAAATAAGGATATACAATGAGCTTTCTGAACTTTTTACCAAAACGAACCCTGATACTGCTTATTATTTTGTAAATGAGGCAATTAGGCTTTCAGAACTACACGTCAAATCTTCGGATAATGAGATGATGGGGGTTTTAAAAAAACATCAATTGTATAGTTTTACATTGCTTGGGCATTACTACAAAGCACTTAGTAAATATGATGACGCGGTTAAAAGCTATAAAAATTCGCTGAAAATTAGCCGCGAACTAGAAGATTTCCAAGGTGAAGCAAATAGTTTTATTAATATCGGTATAATTAAAACAAACAAGGGAGACTATTTATTGGCCATAAATTATTTTAAAAACGCAGTTGAGATATTTGAAAAAATTAATAATGAAGTTGGCCTGGCAAAAGTTTACCGAAACATTGGAAATGTTTATTTCTATGAAGGACAGTACGATTTAGCCTTAGAATCTTATCAGAAATCGCTTGCCTTGTGCGAAAAACTAAATGATTTGTCGAGTGTTTCAAGGTGTCAGGGTAACATAGGAATGATACACAAGGAAATGGGGCACTATAATTGGTCAATTGATTATTTTCAAAAATCGCTTGCCATAAAAAAGAAGATAGGTGATAAAAGAGGCGAAGCAACCATTTATAATGGGCTAGGGGAGGTGCATTTTTTAAAAAATGAAAATGAAAAAGCGCTTGAATATCTCAATAAGGCCCTTGAAATTAGGAAAGAAGTTAAAGATACAAGAGGTGCTGCATTTAGCATGACAAATATTGGTAAAGTTTTTTTTAATGATGGTAATTATCATCATGCTGATAGCTTTTATAGAGCCTCTTTACATATTTTTGAAGAAATTCAGGATCTTGAACAGAGTTCGCAAGTTTATAACGAGCTGGCTAAGATTAACTTAGAACAGAAAAATTATATAGAAGCTGTAAGGAATGCAAGTATTTCGTTAAAAATTGGCGAGGAGATAAGCGCTTTGCCAAGAATGCGGGATGCATACGAATCTCTTTATAAGTCATACGAGCAGCAATATAATATTAATAAGGCATTTGATAACTTTAAACTTTATTTTGAGTTTTATAAAAACTTTGTTGACATAAAAGACAGTATACAAAACGATATTGCTGAAAAGCTAATTAGAAACGAGCAGCAATATAAAATTGACCAGAAACAGCGTGAGATAGAAAACCAGGAATTGAAGTTGAAGACCCAGGAAGCTGCGGAAAAAAACCTAAAGTTACAGATGTCATTTTTGCTACTTGGTTTTGCTGCCATGATCATATTTGCGTTTGTACTTTTTAGAAACTACAAGCAGAAAACAAAGGCAAATCAGCTGCTTAGAGAGCAAAAAGAGGAGCTTCAAAGTGCTAAAGAGGAAATTGAAGCCCAAAAAACGGAAATTGAAGATAGTATCATTTATGCACAAAATATTCAGAAGGCAGTCTTACCTTCTTTTGATTTGCGGGAACAGATACTACCTGAGCATTTTATTTTCTTTAGGCCAAGAAATATAGTAAGTGGTGACTTTTTCTGGGTGAAAAAACTGAAGAATTTTGTGGTAGTTGCTATTGCTGATTGTACTGGCCACGGTGTGCCTGGCGCATTTATGAGTATGCTGGGCTTTATGTTTTTAAATGAAATTGTGACCACCAGGAGCCTTGACAATGCCGGGCAGATCTTAAATAAACTGCGCGAAAAGGTGAAAAAGTCGCTGCATCAGTCTGGTAAGGAAGGCGAGGCTAAGGACGGTATGGATATGTCCTTTTTTATCATCGATACCGAAAGTAAGGAGCTACAATTTTCCGGGGCATTTAATCCTTTGTATATTATTCGTGAAAACGATCAGGTTGTTGAATCAGAAATTCCTGATAAGGATGGTATTAAAGTATACAAACCGAAAGACGATTCTATTGAAGCTACACTTTTTGAAATAAAAGGTGACAGACAGCCTATTGCTATTTACATGTATGAAAAGGAATTTAATAATTATGTTTTTCAGCTTAAACCTGGGGATAGAATTTATTCATTTACAGATGGTTATCCAGATCAGTTTGGTGGCGAAGATGGGAAGAAATTTAATGCAAAACGATTCAAAGAGTTCCTATTAAGCATTAGAAATAATTCTATGGAAAAGCAAAAAGAGCTTATAACAGAAAATTTCTACACCTGGATGGGTGATATTGAGCAAGTTGATGATGTGCTTTTAATGGGTGTAAGAATTAATTAAAATTAGTTCTTTTTTCAAGCCCTTTTTCCCCCTTTATTACTTTAAAAGACCAGTAAATAATATTTAAAAAAACACCCATAAATATTGTCATTCCCCATGCTGTTGGGTGTTTAAAAGGACTTATTACATGATCACCAATATCATAAACTAATTCAAGAGGTTGCTGGATAATATCCCAACTGTTCCACCTTAGATATCTTCCAAGGTAAATTCCAAAACTTCCTACAAATAGCAGACTGGTTGCCACAAATGTAACCCATTTATTATTGAAATAAACCTTAAGCACTTTTTCAATGTTCCAAAGACTGATAAATCCGTACATTAACCCAGTCCATGCGAATGATAAAATCAAAAGTAAATCAAACCATATTGGCATGACCAGATTTCTTTTCAGGTGGAACAAATCAGTTAAAATATAGGGCGCATTTGGAAAAAAAAGCAGCCAGATTCCTAAAACCAGGAAAACCAATAATTTTTTCTTTTGCAAAATGGGATATATTATCAGTAAGCTACTGAAAAGCCAGGGAATAAATGCAAGAAACAGGTTCCAGTTTAGGAATAAAAAAAGTTTAGAGCCGGTATAATACAGCCTAAAAACGGAAAATGAAAAGCAGAATATGCTTGCAATACCAAGAAACATTGCTTCATTAAATTTGCCTTGTTTTTTAAATGCTGTTAACATAGTTTCATAAGTTTTGGCAGGAAAACAATAATTCCAACTGCAAATGCTGCAAAAGCTGCGAAAAGAACTGCCCCAGCAGCCAAATCCTTCACTTTTTTTATGGCCGGATGTTTTTCTGGTGATACAAAATCTGCTAAAAACTCAATTGCTGTATTTATTATTTCAAGCGAAAAAACAAGCCCAATGGATAAGCTAATATAAACCCACTCACTACCAGATATGTCAAGAAGAAATCCGGATACAACAACAGCAATTATTATTACCAAATGAATCCACGAATTAAATTCTTCTTTAAACATAATTCGAAGTCCGTTAAAAGCATACGAAAAGCTTCTTATGCATTTGTAAATTGATTTATTATTCACTTTCTTAAAATTTAATTAAGTTGTTGGTATCCAATGTTTTTCTGTTTTTTTAGACATAATTCCACATCTTCATAGATTCCTCAATGAGGTTAGATCCAAACATCTGATAAAAGAACGATTGTAAAACTTAAAGTAAAAGCCAAACCCCATATCTTTTTCTCAGCTATAAGATTAATTTGATTTTTGCTGCTATTAATAAAACGATAAGCAATGAACCAAAAAATGGAAGCTGAGATAACATCTATGAAATCAAATGTTCCATCTGTTATTTTTACTAACTGAAAAAACTCTAACCCAATTGAAAATAGCAATGGAAAAAATATACAATTTATCTTGAGGTTGGCTATTTTAAAGTAAATGTTTTTAGAAACAAGTGTTGTGCTAAACACCCATAAACCTTCTGGTAATGAAAAGATTAACTGCTTGTTTATAGGCAGTGCCTGTGTGATAGACGTTTTAATTTCTCTGAACTCATTTATCGAAATAAAATTTAGCAAAAGCTCATTTACTATCGTTCTTTCAGTCCGATAAAATACATAAATAAACAAGCTTATTATTAAGGGAATAACTATATAAAAGTTGTATTTTTTCAATTTTTAATCAATATTAGAAGTTTATAGTATGAGAAGAAACCTAAAGACTCCTCTTGTTCTAAAGTGAATTTTTCCAGCGTTTTTAAATCGCTGGGATAAAATTCTGATTTTAAACGCAACCAATTTGAGATTTTTGTAAAAGCCTTATCAATATATTTTAACCAATTATCCGGGGTGAAATGATTTAGTAAAAGGAGTTTACCATTAGACTTTAAAACGCGGTAAGCTTCTTCTAATACCTTTTCGGGCTTTTCAACAACTGCAATAACATGCGAAATAATTACATAATCAAAGGTTTTATTTTCAAATGTTAATTGTTCTGCATTCATTTTCAAAAAATGGGTGTTTTTAAGCTTTTTTTGCCTGGCAAATTTTAGCATTCGTTCCGAAATATCAATTGCAATTATGCTATGCTGTTTATAATTACCAAGGTGGGAACAATTACCAGCTCCAATCTCTAAGATTAATCCTTTAGGTAGCTTGTTCACTTTTTTTATTAATATTCTTTTTTGAGCTTTTAGGAACAAGTCTATTAACGGATAGAACCAGGCCACAAAATCATAAAATCGTTCAATAGAGCTTTTCATTACAATAAAATAATAGCTGCTAATTTTCCAACAAGTGTAAACAACCGTTTCAATAACTGATGAAGCAGGTTTATGAAAAACACTTCTGATTCAGGAATGAAAATCAACTTTGTTAATAATTCGCTAAATGATACTTTTTGTTTATTCATGTTTAAGGTTTATTTTTAAAGTATTGATATGTCTTCCACTCTTTGTAGTTCCATGATGTCCAGCTTTCTTTTTCATATCTTTGGATAAATTGGTCAACTCTTAATTTGTAATATTCTTTATAATCGTAAGGGGTGAAATTGGCATAGGTATTCAAATACTTTTCTTGTTCCAGTATGGATTTTTTTTTGTCAATTAATGGCAAAATTTTGTCCGACATGGTTAACAGAAAGCTTGTTTCCATGTGGTTTTCTATTGGGTGATTTAAGTTGTGATTAGCAATTATTCCATCCCAGTTAAGAAGGCTGGCTGATACAAGTATTATCAAAACAGCCCTTGAATTATTTTTGAGTAAGAAATAGCTTGTTTTAGTATGCCTTATTTTAATGAAAAGGCTGTAAAGCCCATAGCTTACTGCAATTAGGAACAAGAAAACCCCAATTCGTTTGTAGGCCAAGCCCCAGTAGGTTATGTAATGCAAGTTTCGAATTGCAACTGAAATAGCTAATACGAGGTTTTGGCCAATCCACAGATATGAAAGCCGTTTTAAAATTTTTGATTTGTTGTAAAAATTAAGGTTTCTCCTGAAAAAGCGCAACATAATTGCCATTGAAAGTAATATGCTGATTATTAGTAAGTATGTGCCTTCGTGAACGAATTGTTTAAGGTCAAATTCTTCTGAGTATTCAAACCCAAACCAAACCCATTTAATATCAATGCTATTTACAATTAGTAATAGGCTGTTGACCAATACTAGAAGTACTAGTGCCGATAAATATTCATTTTTTAATTTAAAGGATAAAGCAAACCTTTTCCGGTACAAAACGGGCATGTTTTCTTTTAAATTCCGGATATATTCCGGGTTTGGAAAAAGTTGCTTTACCCTTTTTCTTAATAAATTTTCGTTTTTTGTTGCTTCTTTTTCATGTAGATATTTAATATTAGTTCTGAATAGAAACCATGCTGTTAAGTATAACCCAAGCAGAATAAAGAGTATTCTGACAAACGAAATCTTGCTGAAAAAAGCAGATAGAAATTGTCCTATTTTATTAAAAGTTTTACTTGCGTAATTATCAAATACTGGGTTGGCATTAATGTAAATGAGGTAAAAAATCAGTAAAACAATCACTGGTAACAAGCTTAGCTTTATGATTTTTAAAACTTTTTTAAATTTTTGCTTATTTTGACTTTTTAGCGGAATACTATTAATTAAACTTGGAGGTAACTTAACCAAGGACAAAAATGAAGCTGCTAAAATATACATTTGTGACTTTAGTTGTTTTTCGTGCAAAAAACCAGCAAATAGTGTTAAGGAAGCATAATACATAACAATGGCAAATGTAGAACCATGCCAGGTTACAGCTATTGCAGTAAGAAGAATAGAAAGAAGGAAGGGAATTGATTTCTTTTGGTTACCGGATTTATACTCAAAAAAAGAAACTGATATTAATATAAAAATACTGTATATCAATGTGTTAATGCCATGGCTCTCTTGCCAGAATAGATAGTTGAATAAACTAGTGCCCAGTAGAAGAAAAATGTATTTTATACTTGTTTGAGTTTTCATAAATCATTAATTTAAAGTACTTTGAAAAACAAAGTGTGTATGTAAAAAAACTATTTTTGATTTTTGATAATAGCTTCTAAAGCATCAATATGCTTTTGAAATTCATTTCTGCCTAAAATAGTAACTCGGTAACTTGTTTTAGGTTTCCGGCCAATAAATTGTTTTTTTGTTTCGATGTATTCATTTTTTTCAAGGGTGTTAATATGGCTTGCTAAATTGCCATCAGTTAACTCTAGCATTTCCTTAAGAGAATTAAAATCAACCCAATCATTAACAATCAGCATGGACATAATTCCTAACCGAATACGATTGTCAAAGTGTTTATTTAAGCCTGTAATTATATTCTTCACAAAAATGCTATTTTATTAGTTGCTTTTTTCAGGTTTTTCGTATTTGTAATACATAATTATTCCATAAAGTATATGTAATGCGCCAAAGCATATAGTCCACAGAATAAGTGCATAATCAAGTAGAAATAGGCTTATAAGACCAATAATTATTTCAATATAGCCCAAAAAGCGAATGTCGCTAAAAGTAAAATGTCCACCATTGATCAAAGCTAAGCCATAAAAAATAATTGTAGCAGGTACTACCAGATAGTAGGTTCCATAGAACAATAAGGCCAATACAAACACTACTCCTGCAAGTACTGGTATAGCAAGGTTTAATAATAGTCGTTTCGAGCTATGATCCCAAATTGAAAGCCTTTTTTTCTTAGAGTTTTTGGTGGTTAAAATAACTGCTGAAGTAAACGCCAGAAAAAAGATGCATATGGCTAATAAAAGCAAAAATACAACACTGCTGTCCTCAAAACCAAGTGATTGGAAAATTAGTGGCTTTTGCGCTTTGGGCAGAAAGATATAAAAATACCAATAGGCAATACTTGCCCCAATTATTGCATAAATTCCTGCAAGCACGCCCGCTAACCCACTTAATGAAATGAACTTTGAAGCTTTTTCCATCATCGAACGAATCTCTGACAGATCATCTATATGTTTTTTGTGTGACTCCATGATATAGTTTTAAAGCACTTTGAAATGCAAAGTTAAATATATTTTTCAAAGTTTCAATGCCTGAGCAAATTATTTTTTGAATAAAAAGAATGAAAATTTAGAAACAGTTTTTTATGAATCATTTATTTATGTTTATGTTATATATCATTAGAATTTATAAGGCAAATTAGAATATTATTTGCAAATTTGCATCCTAGTTGTCAGATAGTATTTTTCCTGTCAACCACTGTAGATAAGCAATTATTTCTGAAAAAGTAATAATTTTGCAGGCAATAACATTTTACCTATTAACAAAATAAAAAAAAAGAACTCATGAAAAAACACAATTTTTACGCAGGGCCATCAATCCTTCCTGAAGTAGTAATTGAAGAAACAGCAAAAGCTTTGAAAGATTTTGCAGGAACTGGTATTTCTTTAGCTTCAATTTCGCACCGAAGTAAAGAGTTTGACAAGGTAATGATAGATGCACAAAATTTATTCAAAGAATTATTGAATATTCCAGATGGCTATTCAGTTTTGTTTTTAGGTGGTGGGGCAAGTACGCAATTTGCAATGGTTCCTTTTAACCTGTTAAACAAAAAAGCGGTTTATGTCGATACAGGAGTATGGGCGTCAAAAGCTATGAAAGAAGCTAAGCTATTTGGAGAAGTTGTTGAAATCAAGGAAAAAGATTATACTTCGCTTCCTAAGGGTATTGATGTTCCTTCAGATGCTGATTATTTCCATTTTACATCAAATAACACCATTTTTGGAACTCAATACAAAGAAGATTTTGATTTAAATATTCCGGTTGTTGCCGATATGTCGTCAGATATTTTTAGTCGTAAAATTGATGTATCGAAATATGCAATTATTTATGGTGGAGCGCAGAAAAACTTAGCCCCATCTGGTGTAGCTTTTGTAATAATTAAGGATGATATTCTTGGAAAAGTGGACAGGGAAATCCCTACCATGCTTAACTATCAAACGCACATTAGCAAAGGGTCAATGTTTAACACTCCTCCTGTATTGCCTATTTATATGGCTTATCAAACCATGTTGTGGATAAAAGCAAATGGTGGTGTTGAAGGAATGGAAAAGATGGTTGCTGAAAAAGCTGAACTTCTTTATAATGAGATAGATAGGAATCCTTTGTTTGTTGGTACTGTTGCAAAAGAAGATCGTTCTTCTATGAATATTTGTTTTGTAATGAGCGAAGATTATAAAGATTTGGAAGCTGAATTTTTAAGTTTTGCTACTGAAAGAGGAATGATCGGAATTAAAGGTCACCGATCAGTTGGAGGGTTTAGGGCTTCAACCTACAATGCATTGCCAGTTGAAAGCGTAAAAGCTTTGGTTGCTTGCATGCAGGAATTTGAAAATTTAAAGAAATAAAACAATAAAAACGAACTCAGAGACTTGCCGGGCTTTATAAATCTGGCAAGTCTTTAATAAATAATCTGGTTGCTGAGCCTGTCGAAACAACTGCTGTATGCATTTAACAGCAATTTGGCGTGTTCAATAACATTCAATGCACCACTAAAACACAAATCAATGAAAAAAGTACTTGTTGCCACAGAAAAGCCATTTGCACCGGTTGCAGTAGAAAAAATTAAAGAAATTGTTGAAGCCGCAGGATACGAATTCTCGCTTCTTGAAAAATATGCTGATAAATCTGACCTGGTTAACGCAGTTAAAGAAGCAAATGCTGTAATAATCAGAAGCGATAAAGTGACCGAAGAAGTAATCAATAGTTCCGATAGCCTTGAAATAGTTGTAAGAGCAGGTGCCGGATACGACAATGTTGATTTAGCTGCAGCTACTGCTAAAAATGTTGTAGTGATGAACACTCCGGGACAAAACTCTAATGCAGTTGCTGAGTTGGCCTTAGGTATGATGGTTTTCCATGCAAGAAATTTTTACAATGGTTCTGCTGGAACTGAATTAAAAGAGAAAACAGTGGGTATTCATGCTTACGGAAATGTAGGCAGATACGTTGCTAAAATTGCCAAAGGGTTTGGAATGAAAGTACTTGCTTTTGACCCATTTGTTAGTAAAGAAACGATTGAAGCAGATGGTGTTGAAGTAGTTGATTCAGCAGAAGAACTGTACAAAAAATCACAGTACATTTCATTGCATATTCCTGCCAACGATAAAACCAAACAATCAATTAATTTTGATTTGCTTTCATTAATGCCTAAAGGTGCAGTTTTAGTAAATACTGCCCGAAAAGAGGTTATCCATGAAGCTGAAATGATAAAATTAATGGAAGAAAGAAGTGATTTTGCTTATCTTTCAGACATTGCTCCAGACAATAAAGCTGATTTTGCTAAATATGAAGGCAGATACTTCTTTACCCCAAAAAAAATGGGGGCACAAACCGGTGAGGCAAATGTAAATGCAGGAGTTGCTGCTGCCAATCAAATCGTAGGCTTTTTTAAAGAAAATGATACTACATTTCAGGTGAATAAGTAAAAATTTACTACCTGAAAAAGGATAAAAGAGGCCGTCGCAAAATTTGATTTTGTACGCTGCATTTCGACAAGCTCAAAGAACGAGTTTCGGTTGCTGTATTTCTATAAGCTCCGTATACCACCTGTCGAAGTGCTCAATGTTCAATAATTTAGTGATTTTTACCTGCGGTGAGGGCTTCGCCGTTGTGACAGCCTCTATTTTTTGTTTCATTCTCTAATGTCCGATTTCTGAAATACCCTGACATTAGTTAGTTTTTTTATGGAATTTTAAAAGTAACTTTGTATGAAATTACAGGGCCTGGAAAAATACTGCTAAATTTATGGAAATTATATAACAACTATTAATAAAAGTAAAATGTCAATATTTAAACCATTCAAAGGCTTTAGGCCAAAAAAAGAGTACGTTGATAAAATTGCTTCAAGACCTTACGATGTTCTCAGCTCAAATGAGGCTCGTGAAGAAGTTGAAGGAAACCCATATTCATTTTTACACGTTGTAAAACCAGAAGTTGATTTACCCGAAGATGTAAATTTGTATTCTGATACAGTTTATAATAAAGCTAAAAGTAACCTTGAAAAGTTGATCGGGGATGGCATGTTTGTTCAGGATGAAAAGGCCAGTTTTTATGTTTACGGGCAAACCATGTTTGGCAAAACTCAGTATGGTATTGTTGGATGTTCTGGCGTTGAAGATTATCTGAACAATATTATCAAAAAACATGAATTAACCCGACCAGATAAAGAAGAAGACAGGATGAACCATGTGCGTGTTGCCAATGTAAATGCCGAACCCGTATTTTTCACTTATCGCGATAATGCTAAAATAGACGAAATTGTAAACAGGGCTATCAAAACTGAGGCAGAATACGATTTTAAAACAGAAGATGGGGTAGGTCATCATTTTTGGGTCATTAATGAAGATAAGGATATTTCTGCAATTGAATCTGCTTTTGATAAAGACGTTGATTATCAGTATGTTGCAGACGGGCATCACAGAACTGCCGCAGCTGCTTTAGTTGGGGCTGAAAGAAAAAAGAACAATCCAAACCATACAGGAAACGAAGAGTATAATTTCTTTTTAAGTGTCCTTTTCCCTGCCAGCCAGCTGACCATTATTGATTACAACAGGGTGGTGAAAGATTTAAATGGTCTTTCGGAAGAGCAATTTATTGGAAAGCTATCTACCAGTTTTGATGTAGAGGAAAAAGGAACAGAAGAATACAGGCCCAATGCCTTGCATAATTTCTCAATGTATTTAGATGGAAAATGGTATTCTTTAACAGCTAAAGATGGCACCTATAAAAAAGATGACCCAATTGGGGTACTTGATGTCACTATTTTAACCAACGAGGTATTGGAGCCAATGTTGGATATTAAAGACTTGCGTCGTTCAAAAAGAATTGATTTTGTTGGAGGTATCCGTGGGCTTGGAGAATTAAAAAACCGTGTTGATAGTGGCGAAATGAAAGTAGCTTTTGCACTTTACCCGGTTACAATGCAGCAATTAATGGATATTGCTGATAATGACCTGATTATGCCACCAAAAGTAACGTGGTTTGAACCAAAACTAAGAAGTGGGCTCGTATTTCACAGCCTTGACTAAATAAAAGAAAAACGCCATAGAAATACTATGGCGTTTTTTGTTTCTATAATTATTACTTTGTGGCTAAACTAAAATAAAACAACTACTCAGTATATGAAAAGGCATGTATTTATGTTTTTGATTAATTATCTCACCTTTCAGTTTAAGAAAAGGCCAATGGAATAACGTCAATACAATATTTTGTTTGATCATTTTGTGGAACATCATATTAAACACTTTCTTATTTAATCATAAATTTATTTATATGACTTCAAAAGACACACCTATAAATTATAAAATTGTAAAAGAAAAAGTAAAGGAATCTGGTCTACCTGTGGTAGGAAAAGGAACTATTCGTGAAATTGTTAGGATTGTAAATAATATCGAAAATGAAACCGGAGAGAAATTCATTCGAATGGAAATGGGTGTTCCGGGGCTAAATCCGCCTGAAGTTGGGGTTAATGCCGAGATTGAAGCCCTTAGAAAAGGTCTGGCTTCAAAATATCCCATGATAGAAGGTATTCCTGAGCTAAAAAAAGAGGTTTCAAGGTTTGTCAAGCTTTTTTTGAATATTGATGTTGATCCTATGGGGTGTTTGCCAACAGTTGGATCGATGATGGGGTCAATGGCAGCTTTTTTAGTGGCTAACCGCTCTGATAAACATAAAAAAGGAACCTTATTTATCGACCCTGGATTTCCGGTACAAAAGCAGCAATGTAAAGTTTTAGGTCATGATTATGAAAGCTTTGATGTTTACAATTATAGGGGCGAAAAGTTAAGGGATAAATTGGAATCCTACTTAAAACCTGGGGCTGTTTCAAGTATTTTATACTCTAACCCCAATAATCCTTCCTGGATCTGCTTTTCTGAAAGGGAACTGGAAATTATTGGCGAAATGGCGAATAAATACGATGCTATTGTGATTGAAGACCTGGCTTATTTTGGAATGGATTTTCGTACGGATTATTCACAACCAGGCAAAGCACCATTTCAACCAACTGTGGCCAGGTATACCGATAATTATATCTTTCTGATTTCCAGTTCTAAAGCTTTTAGTTATGCCGGTCAGCGAGTGGGCACTATGGCTATTTCAAACAAACTTTTTAATCGTAGGTTTCCTGATTTAAAAAGATATTATTCTTCTGACGGGTTTGGATATTCAATGATTTATGGAGCCCTTTACGCTTTATCTGCTGGAGTTAGCCATTCGGCTCAATATGGATTAGCTGCAATGTTAAAAGCCTCCAATGAGGGAGCGTTTGATTTCCTTAAAATGGTTAAGATCTATGGAACAAGGGCTGTCACAATGAAAAAGATGTTTGTTGAGCATGGGTTTAAAATTGTTTATGATAAAGACGAAGACAAACCTTTGGCAGACGGCTTTTATTTTACTTTTTCATACCCGGGTATGCAGGGAGCAGAACTACTTGAAGAGTTATTGTATTATGGAATTAGCGCCATTGCCCTGGACATAACCGGAAGTGAAAGAACCGAAGGTTTAAGGGCTTGTGTATCGCAAGTTAGCGAAGAGCAGTTTGCCGATTTAGAATATCGTTTAAAGATGTTTCAAGAACATCATTAATTTGATTGTATTAATTGTTAAATTAATCACCGTGCCCCTTTAAATGTGATTTATAACATATAAGTAAAATTGATAGTCCTATTATAATTTATTACTTTTGGGGGTGAAGATATTTCAATCTTTAATTAATTAAGGAAATATTATGGCTAAAGTAAAAGGAACAATAATAGTAGATGTTGAAAAATGCAAAGGTTGTGATTTATGTGTACATGCATGTCCGACTAATGTTATTAGATTAGCTGCTGATGTAAACGGAAAGGGTTACCATTTTGCCTACATGGAAACACCTGAAGCTTGCACAGGATGTACTAACTGTGCCTTGGTTTGTCCGGATTCTGTAATAACAGTTTACAGATTGAAACTGCAAAAGGAGGCGGTAATAGCTTAATTTTTAGTAAGATAATCAGGTTGAGAATTTAGGTAATAACTTGATAATGTCAATTTTAAACCCACGAAAACTAAAAAATATAAAATGAAGGAATTGAGATTAATGAAAGGCAACGAAGCTATTGCTGAAGCAGCAATTCGTTGCGGGGTTGATGCCTATTATGGCTACCCCATTACACCTCAATCAGAAGTGATGGAATACCTAATGGCTGAAGAACCCCATAAAAGAACCGGGATGGTGGTTTTGCAGGCCGAGAGTGAGGTTGCATCAATAAATATGGTTTATGGTGCTGCAGCAGGTGGCAAAATGGCCATGACTTCATCATCAAGTCCTGGCATAAGCCTAATGTCTGAAGGTATTTCATACATTGCAGGTGCAGAACTCCCCTGTTTGGTTGTAAATGTGCAAAGGGGTGGGCCTGGATTGGGTACCATCCAGCCAGGGCAAGCAGATTATTTTCAGGCAACAAAAGGAGGTGGACATGGTGATTACAGGATGATTGTGCTGGCTCCGGCTTCGGTTCAGGAGATGGCTGATTTTACAGAACTTGCGTTTGACCTGGCCTTCAAATACAGGAATCCTGCTATGATTTTATCTGATGGTGCAATAGGCCAAATGATGGAAAAGGTTTATTTGCCGGAGCAAAAAGAGCGGTTAACTAACGAGGAAGTTGATAAAAGATATGGAAGTTGGGCAACTGTTGGAAAAAAGGAAAACAGGGAGCGAAATATTGTGACTTCATTAGCACTTCAGTCCGAGAAACAGGAAAAGCACAATATTAAACTTCAGACAAAATACAAGCAAGTAGAAGAGAATGAAGTTCGATTTGAGAAAATCGGGTGCGATGATGCTGATTATCTGATTGTTGCCTATGGTACCAGTGCAAGGATTTGCCAGAAAGTGCAACAACTGGGTCGCGAAAAAGGCATAAAAGTGGGCTTGTTTAGACCAATCACATTGTGGCCTTTCCCTGGTAAAGAACTCAATAAATTGGGTAATCAGGTAAAAGGAATTCTTTCTGTTGAGATGAGTGCCGGGCAAATGGTTGAAGATGTGAAATTGGCTGTTGAAGGAAAAACGCCTGTTAAACATTTTGGTCGGTTTGGAGGAATGATACCTTCGCCTGATGAAGTATTAAATGCATTGGAAGAAAAACTAATTAAGAATTAATTTATCATGGAAGAAACAATAACGTCACAAGATATTATAAAAAATGGCGAACTGGTGTTTGAAAAAACTTCCTGTTTGACTGATAATGCACTGTCATACTGCCCTGGTTGCGGACATGGTGTAGCTCACCGCATTACCATGGAAGTAATTGAGGAAATGGGGATACAATCAGAAACTATTGGTATAGCCCCTGTTGGATGCTCGGTTTTGGCCTACGATTTTATGGATATAGATATGCAACAGGCTGCTCATGGTAGGGCTCCGGCTGTGGCAACAGGAATAAAAAGAGTGTATCCAGAAAAGTATGTTTTCACCTATCAGGGTGATGGCGATTTAGCGGCCATTGGTACTGCCGAAACCATTCATACCTGTAACCGAGGCGAGAACATTGTGATTATTTTTATTAATAATGGTATTTATGGGATGACTGGTGGACAAATGGCTCCAACAACACTAGAGAACATGGTATCGTCAACTTCACCTTACGGACGAAATGTTGAAATGATGGGATACCCTATTAAAATGACTGAATTAGTCGCCCAGTTACCAGGTACTTGCTTTGTAACCCGTCAGGCAGTCCATACTCCGGGGGCTGTTAGGAAGGCTAAAAAGGCCATTAGAAAAGCTTTTGAGAACCAGAAGGAGAACAAAGGGCTTTCATTCATCGAAATTGTTTCAAATTGCAATTCAGGGTGGAAAATGACACCTGTTAAGTCAAACGAATGGATGGAAGAAAACATGTTCCCATTTTACCCTTTGGGCGATATTAAAGATGAATAAAATTGAACTGAAAAATTGAACTTGGAAACTAGTAACTAGTTGCCAGCAACCACAAAAATCATGACAGAAGAAATAATAATTGCAGGATTCGGTGGCCAGGGAGTTTTATCAATGGGTAAAATTTTGGCCTACTCAGGTATTATGCAAGACCAGGAAGTCAGCTGGATGCCCTCCTATGGACCAGAAATGAGGGGCGGAACAGCTAATGTAACTGTTATTCTTAGCGATGAACGTATAAGTTCTCCAATTCTTAACCAATACGATACAGCCATTATTCTTAACCAGCAATCTATGGATAAATTTGAGAGTGCTGTAAAACCTGGCGGTTTGTTATTGTATGACAACAATGGGATTACTCATCCTCCGACTAGGAAAGATGTTGATATACAGTTGGTTGAAGCTGCTAAGGAAGCTGCTTTAATGGGCTCAACCCGAACCTTTAATATGATTGTTTTAGGTGCTTATTTGAAAGTAAAACCTTTGGTAAACATGGATAATGTGATGAAAGGTTTAAAGAAGTCTTTGCCAGAACGCCACCATGGAATGTTGCCTATGAATGAAAAAGCTATTTTACGTGGGCAGGAGATTGTGAAAGAAGTGCAAAAGGTCTAGGAGCTATAAAAATAAAAAAGGGACTCACAAACAAAGTAAGCCCCTTTTTTATATTTTATCGTTTGGTATTAAAATTTGAAACCAATCAATAATCTCATATTATTGGCAACTAATTTTCCATCTCCTATTGCATCAGCACCAGTTGCATCACCAACATCAGTATATTTTCCTTTTGTTTTTCCCATTACATATTCTGCGCCAAAATACAATGCTTTGTACCTAAGTGCTGCACCTATTGCATGGGTAACGCCAAAACCTGCAGCTACAGAACCATTACTACCATCGTAAAGATCGACTGAAGATAAAATAGTTGGTCTTAAATTGTAATAAGCATCCAAAGCAACATCATCATTAATTGCATAGGTGAAACCAGGGCCAATTTCTAATATTGCAATATCAAGTACAGCTCTTTTTCCATCATTATCATAGGATTTTTGAGAATAAGTTACGTCAAACCAATTAGCCATAATTGATATACCTATTTGGCCATCGTTGTGAACATACCAACGGTTACCTATTTGCACACCAAGCAACATTCCTGCTTTTTCCACATCACCAGCATCAATCCTGTCGTCTACTCCGTACATGTCAGATGGAAACCCAATTTGAAACTGAAAACCAAAACCATTTTTTAAAGCTTTCCCTTGTGAAAAGCCATTGAATGAGAAAGTTAACATTGCAATTGCAATTAAAAACAAAGTTTTTTTCATTTTAATTTTTTTAGAGAATTAATAAATTTAAGAGTGCAATTTTAATAAAACAAACTGTATAAACCTAATATTTTTACATTAAACGGTCATGAATTATGGTATAGGGTTTAAAATGAGCTACTTCTCAATTCTAACTCTGGAATCAACTACAGTAATCTGCCTTCCATTTGCTAGCAAAGGGTTAAAGTCAAGTTCTTTTATTTCTGGTGCATAATGCAGTAAGGTGCTTAATTTTAGCATGATGTCAACAAAAAAGTCTTCGTCAATAGGTTCTTGTCCACGAGCACCTTTAAACAATTTGTACGATTTTAAAGATTGTACCATCAAATGTGCTTCATTTTTGCTCAAAGGTGCCAAACCGCTTGTAATATCTTTCAATATTTCAATAAAAATTCCACCAAGGCCGCAGAGTATTAAGTGGCCAAATGGTTCTTCGTTTTTAGCCCCCATGAATAATTCAATGCCTGATAGCATAGGCTGAAGCAGAACTCCTGTAGCCTCCCTTATTTGCATCATTCTCTCAAACTCAGAAACTAAGAACTCATCATTGTCTATATTTAATGTAACACCACCAACATCTGATTTGTGAACTGGTCCTACAACCTTCATTACCAAAGGAAAAGTGACATCCTTTGCAGCTTCCAAAAGATCGTTTTTGTTAGCAACCACATGTTCTTTAACCCTTGAAATATTGCATGCATCCATCATAGTCTGAACATCCACTGGTGAAAGATATCCATCATCATTTTTATCGATAACGTCTCTGATTTTTTCAGCATTAATTGTTTCGTCAATATGTTCATTATCAGCTGGTTCTTGGGTGTTGTAGATTTTTCCTAAAGCTTCGCCAAGCTCTACTTCATCAGGAAAGAAAACATTTCCTTTGGATAGAAAAGTTGCTATTTCATTTGCTGCCACCCCCGTTGATGGTAATACCGGATAAATTGGTTTTTTGCTTGCTTTCATTTTTGAATGAAGTACTTCATAAACATCAAAAACTTTTTTTAAGCCAGGTGAACCAAAAATAACTATCATGGCATCAATTTCATCAAATTTTTTATCCACATATTCAATGATTGAGCCCAATTGCTCCGCTGTGCCTGTTGCCAAAAAATCAATGGGGTTAGCTACTGAAGAGCCGGGATATAATTCGTCTAACAAAAAGCCCGTAAATTCATTTTTTATTTCAGGTACTTCAAGGCCATTTTTCGATAATGTATCGGTAAGCATAACAGCAGGTCCCCCGGCGTGAGTAACTATGGCAAATCGTTTTCCTTTTGCTTTAGGTTGCATAAAAGCACAGGCAACGTTAATCAATTCATCCCGACCATAACATCTAACAATGCCTGCTTTTCGGAATAAAGCATCAACAGCAATATCAGAACTGGCCAGAGCTCCTGTATGTGAGGAGGCTGCTCTGCTTCCTGCATCTGAACTTCCTGATTTTATGGCTGCAATTTTACATCCTTTTTTAATCAGAGAAGAGGCATGTTTGAGTAATTTTTGAGGTTTTTCAATATTTTCAAGGTAAAGTATTTTTATTTTTGAACTTTTTTCCGGGTCAAAAGTTTTATCAAAATATTCAAGAACGTCTTCAACTCCTGTTTGAGCGCTGTTGCCTACCGAGAAAACACTTGCAAA
Organism: Bacteroidales bacterium; assembly: GCA_050291445.1. GTDB lineage: Bacteria > Bacteroidota > Bacteroidia > Bacteroidales > NBLH01 > NBLH01. The sequence goes on from JBNKJW010000022.1 coordinate 18,529, forward strand.
GCTTAACCCTTTTTGAATGCCTGATTCCAAAATAAACACCGCTGTGGCCCCAGAGCCCGAAATTAAATCAACTCCTTGTGGGTTTGTTTTAGGAATGGGTGCAGTAAAAACGCCGTTGTAGGTAGGAGTAAGCACTCCTATGCCATTAGGTCCAATTAATACCCCATCAACGCTGTTTACAATTTCAACAATTTTGTCCTCAATCAGCGCACCCTCACTGCTATGTTCGCTAAAGCCTGCTGATATAATGATAAAAGCTTTGGTGCCTTTTTGGTTGGCCAAAATGTTTACAGCCTCAATACAAAAATTAGCAGGAATGGCCAGAATTGCCAGTTCAACATTTGGAAGATCTGTTACTTCATTAAAACACTTTATTCCTTGTACTTCTATCGCTTTTTTGTTAACCACCATTAGTTCGCCATTAAAACTGCCTTCAAGGATGTTTTTAACGATTTTCCCACCAGGTTTATTAATATCATTTGAACCACCAACAATAACAATGTTTTTAGGTTCTAATAACTGCTTGTTTATCATAGTTTAAGTAGCTTTTAAAATACTACAAAGTTACTAATTTAATAAGAGCTATATAGTTATATAAGCATGATATAAATCATTTGCCAATGAGGTTTCTATTTTATGTTTGTTTTGTTATATTTTCATTATCAGGTGTTTGTGTGTTTGTTTTGAAGTCGGGATTTTAGAAAAACACAATATTTTGCTATATTTAAATGTTATATATTTACCAAATAAAATCTTTATCGAATGAAACTACAACTTTTACTATTAATTATTGCTGCTCTTACTATGCAGACAACACTTGCTCAAATACAGCCAAGAGAAGCCGGGCAGGAAAGCTCTGGTGAAAATAAAAAATTTGACTTTAGAGACAACAAAAGTGGTACCTCAATGATGCCAATAATGGGTGATGCACTTCCTGTAATAAAATATATTGAGGATACCATGAAGGTTGAAATAGTCAGGCTTGAATACGATTTATTATTTAAAGATAAATCTAAGTACACCAGAAGGTATTTATTTAAAGATACAAGGTGGTCAAGCTATGGCATTTTTGCAATTGGCGACTATAGAATAAAAAAGATTAATATAAATGTATACGTTAGTAGAAATAATAAGTGGGAATTTGTTTCCAGTACTAAAAGCGATACTTATACGGCTTTAGCGAAGGTCGTTCCATCAGAAGAAGTTGCTTCTGAGGAATATGCTTTTGAAATAAAGGCAGATGAATTTGTTGAAGGATACAGTGCTGGTCATTATGCAATACTTATTTATCATTAGAAATTTCAACCTACAATATTTTCAAAAATCAGTCTGATAAGGGCTGATTTTTTTGTTCACCCACAATCAAATTTGTTAAAACAAGTTAACATTTACAATAACTTTAGAGGTAATTTTAAAAATCAACAATTTCTTAGTTATTTTGTTAAGTTAAAAAACAACATTTGATACATAAAATAACAACGCGAACCTTTGTAGAGGTTCTAATAATGAAATATAATTGTGTTATAAAAGAATATGATTAAATTTCAACAACTTAACTAAAATTTAAACACGTGAACTATAAAGATGATGTTGAAGCTGTAAATGCACTTCGTGAGGCGAATGAACGGCTGATGAATGAAATCAAGAGGGTGATTTTTGGGCAGGATCATATTATCCAGCAGGTACTAATTTCTTTATTTAGCGATGGGCACTGTTTGCTAGTAGGTGTTCCAGGGCTTGCTAAAACCTTGTTGGTGAACACAATAGCACAGGTTTTAGGCCTCAAATACAACAGGGTGCAATTTACGCCTGATTTAATGCCCTCAGACATCACAGGTTCTGAGATTTTAGACGAAGACCGGCATTTTAAATTCATCAAAGGGCCTTTGTTTGCCAATATTATTTTGGCAGATGAAATTAACCGGACACCACCAAAAACACAGGCCGCACTTTTGGAAGCCATGCAGGAAAAAGCAGTAACTGTGGCCGGGCAAAAATATGTTTTAGAAAAGCCGTTTTTTGTTTTGGCAACTCAAAACCCAATTGAACAGGAAGGTACTTATCCGCTTCCGGAAGCCCAGCTGGACAGGTTTATGTTTAATATATGGCTGGATTACCCTACTATTGAAGATGAAATTACCATCATTAACAACACCACAGCTGATAATCTGGTGGAATTAAATCAGGTGGTTTCAGCTGAGGAAATCAATTATTTTCAACATTTAATACGTAGGGTGCCCATTAATAATAATGTAGTGGAATATGCCGTTAAATTGGCCTCAAAAACACGACCAGGAACAGAACATGCACACGAACTGGCCAATCAGTTTTTGAATTGGGGTGCTGGGCCCAGGGCTTCGCAATACCTGGTTTTGGGAGCAAAAACCCATGCCGTGCTCAATGGTAAGTATTCTCCTGATATTGAGGATGTAAATGCTGTTGCAATGCCAATTTTGAGGCACCGGATTGTGAGAAATTACAAAGCTGAGGCTGAATCATACAGCATTGAAAAGATTATTAGCGAATTGATGGATTAGTGATTTTTGGACAAACAAATATGAATTGTTTAAAAAATATAATTATTCTTGGGTTTTTTCTGCAGGTTTCTTCGGTTCTGATAGGGCAGCAAAAGGGAAGGCAAATTCAGATAGTAAACTCAGACACGGTAAGTGTAAATGAAGAAATCTACCCAGGGGTGCAAATATTAATTGGCCACGTTATCTTAAAACACGATTCTGCTTATATGTTTTGCGATAGTGCACTTTACAGTGCTAAGGAGCAAAATTTTAAGGCTTTTGGAAATATCCACGTACAGAGTCCTACTGAAGACATGCAGGACACTGTAAATATGTGGGGCGACTCGCTCAATTACTTTGGTCTTGAAAAGGTGGCAAGGGTTAGGGATAATGTTATCCTGCAAAAAGATAGTATGACGCTGTATACCGAAAACCTTGATTATAATATTGAAGATGATATTGGAAACTATTTTGATGGCGGGCGAACAGTAAATGGAGAAGATACACTGGTAAGTACCCTGGGCTATTATTATGCCAACGAAGATGAGATTTTTTTCAGGGATTCAGTTAGGGTTTATAATCCAAAATACACAATTTTTTGTGATACTCTGAAACATCATACCAAAAAGAAGATCTCCTATTTTTTAGGCCCAACAAATATTGTTTCTACCGATACTACTAGTAGTTTCCTTTATTGCGAAAATGGCTGGTATGATCATAAAAAGGACATTGCACAGTTTAACGATAACGCCTTAATGGCACATGGCACAAGCACATTAAAGGGAGACAGTTTATACTATGATAGAAAGATTAGGGTTGGTAGGGCTTTTAATAATGTAAGAGCAGTAGATAGCACGAAAAATGCCTTATTATTAGGTAATTATGGCGAATATCACGAGGTGTCGGAGTTGTCAGTTATGACCGATAGTGCCCAGTTTATTCAAATACAGGATAAAGATTCGCTGTATATGCACGCGGATACGATTATGTCAATTAAAGACAGCTTGTTAACCAAAACAGATACAACGCATTTTAATATTATCAAAGCTTTTTACAAAGTAAAAATCTTTAAATCAGATTTTCAGGCCAAGTGTGATTCCTTAATTTACACATTACTGGATTCTACTTTTGAGTTTCATCGTTACCCTGTAATGTGGTCAGGCAAAAACCAGATAACTGCAAATTTTATAAAAGTTATTACTGAAAATAATGAGATTACACAGGTGCAAATGTTCAAAAATTCTTTAATTGTCTCTAGATCTGATACCATGCGGTTTGATCAGATAAGAGGGGTTGACATGATTGCATATCTTGACAGTAACCAGCTTTCGAAAATTAATGTGAAAAAAGATGCAGCTGCTATTTATTTTGGATGGGAAAATAAAAAACTGATGGGGGTAAATAAGGCTACAAGTGTTGATATGGATATTTACTTTATTGATAATGAGGTGGATAATATTATTTTTTATAAAAAGCCTGAAGGGACACTTTATCCTCCTTTTTATTTGGAGGCAGAAGAACTAAAGTTTGATAACTTTGAATGGAACATACAACACCGCCCTAAAACAAAAGAGGATATTTTTATGTGGATTGAGGAAACCAGGAAGAAATCTGAAACGGGCAAAAAAACAATTGATTTAAATGCAGTTTCTGATGATAAAAAAGATAAGAAATCGTTAGGAAAGGGTAAATCAAAAAAAGGAAAAGGTAAATAAAAAAATGGCAGCCATTTGGTTGCCATTTTATGTTTTAATATTCATCTTCATTAAAGAAGAAATCATCCTTACTGGGATAGTCGGGCCAAATATCTTCAATGCTCTCATAGGTTTCACCCTCATCTTCAATTTCCTGTAAGTTTTCGATTACCTCCAAAGGAGCACCCGAACGAATTGCAAAGTCAATAAGCTCATCTTTTGTTGCAGGCCAAGGGGCATCTTCCAGTTTTGAAGCAAGTTCTAATGTCCAATACATAGTTTACTCTTAATGTTTATTTCTTTAAAATTCCGCAAATATATAAAAAAAACAATTCCAAAAAATTATTTAGGAAAAATCATTATCTAAAACGCTAAAAAAAATAGATATTGTATATGAAAGTAGCTATTTTTCAATCATTTTAACAGATTATTATTTTCCACTGTCCCACGTGGGAATTTCAATATTCTTATCGAAAGCAATTTTTCTGCCAAGTACAAAAAAATAATCGGATAAACGGTTTAAATAAATAATGATTAAATCGTTAATCTCTTCATTTTCAGACAATTCAGTGCATAGTCTTTCCACTCTACGGCAGACACTTCGGCAAACATGGCTTAATGCCACCGCTTTATCGCCTCCTGGCAGAATAAACTCTTTTAGCTTTGGAAGAACATCATCCATTCTGTCCATTTCGTTTTCAAGCAACTCAATGTCTTTTTCAGTAACTTGAGGCAAAGGATATTCAGTATTTTTTTCATCCATAGCCAGGTTAGAGCCAATATTAAACAGAAGGTTCTGAATGCTAATTAGAGCATTTTTGTCATCCTTGTTGAAATCAAAGGCTCTTAGCAAGCCAATAAAGGAATTAAGTTCGTCTACGGTGCCGTATGCTTCAATTCTGGGGTGGTACTTGGGAACCCTTTTCCCGTTAAGCAATGATGTTTTGCCTTTATCTCCTGTTTTTGTATATATTTTCATTGGTTTAAATTTGTTATTGATTTTGTAACTGTAAAAAAGTTCAAGGAGTTTTTTTGTCCAATACTTTATGGTTTAGCTATTCGCCCAAAGCTTCAGTTAAGATAAGCAACAATGCTAGTTGGATACAACTATATTTTCATTAATTTCATCCACCTCAATTTCTCCATCTTTCAACCTTATAATTCGGTGGGCATGTTGGGCAATATCTTCCTCGTGGGTAACCAAAATAATTGTATTTCCCATTGCATGAATTTGGGAAAAAAGATTCATTATGTCAACGGATGTTTTAGAATCGAGGTTTCCTGTTGGCTCATCAGCCAGTATTATTGATGGTTTGTTTACCAGTGCTCTTGCAACAGCTACTCGTTGACGTTGTCCTCCCGACAGTTCATTGGGTTTGTGGTTAACCCTGTCACTTAACCCCACATTCTCAAGAACTTCCAAAGCTCTTTGTTCACGAGCTTTTTTACCTACGCCAGCATAAATAAGCGGAAGCATTACATTTTCCAAGGCAGTGTATCTTGGCATTAAATTAAAAGTTTGAAAAACAAAGCCAATTTCTTTATTCCTGATTTCTGCTAAGTTATCGTCTTCCAATTTACTCACATCAGTACCATTTAGTATATAGGCTCCTCCAGTTGGCGTATCCAGGCAGCCAATAATGTTCATTAGCGTAGATTTGCCAGAGCCTGATGGCCCCATAATGGCCACATATTCACCTTGATGGATAGAAACTGAAATTGTTCTTATTGCTTTAACTATTTGAGTGCCAACTTGGTAGAACTTTTTAAGCTCTTCGCATCTTATTAGTTCGTTCATTGGTTTATTTTCTGTTTTTTGCGAATGTATAAATAAATTAAGACAATAGACAAAAGTTTAAAGAAAAAGGATGGACAGGCTTTTTATTGCTCAACAACTGCCTTCAATACCTTATAACATAATTCTGTTTGGTTAATTCTTTTCTGAAAAACACAATTCCAAATTGAAATAAATCAATGCAGACTTTTGTTTTTTGGTGTAATTTTATATAATCCCAGGCATTTTCCATCCCTTTTGACCAGTGAATATCATCAAATACAAAAATGCTCTGGTCATTTATATTTGATAAACACTTTTCAAAGTAATTTATAGTTGCATTTTCTGAGTGGTTTCCATCAAAAAAAACTAAATCAAAGCTATTTTTTTTTGCAATTAACTCGGTAAGTGCATTTTCAAATTTTGCATTTATAAATTGAATATTTTTTTTACTAATCTTTTTTATACCATCATGGGCTATTTTTGATACATTTTCATCTCCTTCAATAGTATAAACTTCAGCATCTGTACTCATTAAAACTGAAAGATACAAAGTGCCAATACCCAACGATGTACCTAATTCAATAATAGTTTGGGGTTTGTAGTAAGAAACTATTCTAGACAAAAGCTGACCATACTTTTTCCTGGTTGAAGATGTAGCAGCAATAGCAGAGATTTTTTTATTTGAGCTGGAAAGTAGTTTTGAACCTGCCCCTAAATCTTTAAAGTTTATTATTTGTTTATTTTGTTTAAGTTGTTTTTTGTAGTGTCTAATCTGTGCAAGTTTGGTATTGTTCGACTTTTTAAATAAAACATTTCTTACAAAGTCGTAAATAAAGGGAGAATGAATTCCATGACCATAATAATGGTTTGATTTTAGCAAATATCTGAGGAATCTAATGGCAAAGATAATTTTATTGAACATGGTACAAGAGATATTTTAGCCTTGTTGTTCAGTTTCGAGTCCTATTTTTGAAGTAAAATCAAAAGCAAGAACCTTAATTTTTCTCACCCTGCCTAAGTCATCTTTCATTGGTAAGAAGTGTTGATTGAGCAAATATTCATTATTTGAGAATTTGACCTTCTGATTTATTTCATGTTGTATACCGGCTCGTACATCTCGCCAAATAAGTTCTATGTCGTAATCCTCACTGCTATTTATTTTAGTCATATATTCCCTGAAATTAGAATGAAGTACCTTTAGCTTAGTCGATTTAAAAAATCTTTCAAAGCTCTGGTTTACTTCCAATATGTTGCCATCAAGATCTAGATCGGCCACAAGGGCTAATTCATTTATTTTGTCAACAATAAAAGCATTATCATTACCTTTGTTGATTAATTGCCTATAACTGTTGTTTAATTCTTCATAATCGTTTGTGAGCGATGAATTTTCTGCTTCAAGCTCGGCTATTTCCATATTTGAACTTTCAAACTGGTAAAGTGTATCGAGGTAAACTTTTGAGATTGCAAATGAGTAAGCAACAGCTCTACAAACTTCTTCTACAAATTCTATTTCCTCTTGTTTAAAACGTGTCAGCGATGCCAATTCAAATACGCCATAAATTTCTTCGTTTAGTTGAATAGGGCTAACAAGTACATTTTTTGGCCTTGCTTCTCCAAAACCCGAAATTATATTAAAGTACCCTTCAGGTACACTGGTTAAGTTTAGTGTTTTCTTTTCGGATGCAACAGTACCAACTATTCCTTCGCCAATTTCGATTTTTTGGTAGAGTTGTTTTTCCTTACCATAGGCAAAACTTGCCATCATTTCAACATACTTTTTACCGTTTTCTTCTTTAATGTTGTAAATGGCACCAATTGGAATATTCAGAAATTTCACCAACATGTTAATAACTTCGCTGGCATGTAAAAGAGGGTTGTCGTATTCTCGACGCATAACATCTGTCAACTTATCAATTCCACTTTTAATCCAAAGCATGTTGGTTTGCTTTTTTCTTTCTTCTCTTACATTTTGATTTAATTCGTCAATGGTTTGTTTAATTTTACCATAATTGGTATAAAACACCTCGAATTGTTCTTCTTTTTTTAATTCAATGGATGTTCTGCCTGTTGCTAAAATGTTTGAGGTATTTACTGCATTAATCAGTTTTAGTGAAAAGCTTTCTATACTGCTTAACATTTTGTGTGTTTCCAGCGGGAAATTTGATTTTTTGAATTTGATGAAATTTCCCCTTCCTAAATCATCAATATGTTTAATGACATCATCAATAAATTTATCGGTTGATTTTAGGAAAAGCCTGGATGACAGAAGGTTAAATGTAATAATAATTAGAATAACAATAGCCGTTGTGCTAAAAACAAACCACTCGGTCTTTCTTTTCTCCTGACCAATTATTTCAACAATTTGTTCAAGACGATAAGCTATTTTGCTATAATTCTTGTTTATTTTTGAAAGCAGCCCCATGTCTGGCCTAAGGCCTATTTCATGAGTTCTTTTGGCAAATTCATAATAACTGGTTTCAAAATTTTTAAAGGAGTCTTTTAACCTGATTACCATGTAATTATTCCCGCCATCATTAATGCCTTCTATTTTTTTACCAAAGTTATTTAGTTGCTCCTTGATGTTGAAAGAAAGATCTTCGTTGCGACTATTTTTAAACAGTTCAATTGTTAACCGCAAGTAATTGAATTCGATTTGTAAGTTTAAATTGTTATTGTATTCAATTATTTTTTTCTTAAGATCATCGGCAGCTTTGTTAAATTTATAATATAAGCCATTCTTTTCATTTCCAATATCAGCCAGGTATTTATATAATAACTCATTTTGGTCCTTAAGTTCTTCAAAATCAATCGTTAACCCATGGATGTTCTCGGAGAATCGGGTGGCTGAAATTGAGTGCTCCTGACTTATGTTTATTATTTTTTGCCTTGATCTTGCAATTTTTTGGATAAATTCTTGTTTGTCAGTTTCCTGAAAAGTTATATCTAAATTTTCATTTAAGGTTTTATTTCGTGCCAGGGTATTTGAAAATTCTTTGTAGTTATGAAGTTTTACTATTTCACTGTTCACTATCTCATTGTACTTATCAAGCTTTGAGAATTTATTGTACAATAGAAAAACAGTAATCAATACACTAACAATAACCAGGCTGTTAATTAACCCGTATATAAAATAAATATGCTTTACCTTTTGTAAATTGAGCCGCACTGAACAGAATTATTAAAATAAAGAGTTAGAAAAACTTTTCTTTACATTCTTACAAATATAAATAACTATTTGATTTTATAGCAAATAAAGTGCCGATTCGAAAAATGAACAGAAAATAATAAAGTGACTGAATACCTAGTAAGTAGTTAGTAAAAACAATTAAATTTGTATTTAGGTAATGGGCTGAAAAACAGTGTTTTGTTTGGAATTTGAATTTACACAACTAAAATATGAAAAAAATACTGCGAATAATTTGATTATTTAAATAATAATAGCGAATTTTGCAGACCGAAATTTCAGAAAAAATATAATACAATGTCAAAGATTTGTCAAGTAACAGGGAAGAAATTAATGGTTGGTAATAATGTTTCTCACTCAAAAAGGAGAACCAAGAGAAAATTTTACCCAAACCTTTTTGTGAAAAAGTTTTACCTGCCTGAAGAAGACAGATGGGTTACCCTAAAAGTTTCAGCAGCAGGAATCCGTAACATTAACAAAAACGGGTTGCAGGCTACTTTGAAAAAAGCGGTAGAAAAAGGTTATATTACAAATTATTAATTAGAAAATATACTAAGTCATGGCTAAGAAAAAAGGAAATAGACTTCAGGTGATTCTTGAATGTACCGAACATAAAGAAAGTGGTATGCCAGGAACTTCAAGATATATTTCTACCAAAAACAGGAAAAATACTCCTGGACGTTTGGAACTTAAGAAATACAACCCAATTTTAAAAAAAGTAACGCTTCATCGCGAAATAAAATAATATAATATATTATGGCAAAGAAAGTAGTAGCAACATTACAAAAAGGTGAAGGTAGAACTTTCTCAAAAGTTATTAAAATGGTAAAGTCGCCTAAAACCGGAGCTTATATTTTTAAGGAAGATATGGTTCCTAACGACGCAGTAAAAGATTATTTTGCTAAGAAAAAGTAAGATTATATATTTGAATGTATAATGGAGCTTTCATCTTTTAAGTTGAAAGCTTTTTTGTATTTTAGCATCTGCAAAAAATTTAAACCATCTTAACACCAGTATCATATGGCAGTATTTGGATTATTCTCGAAAGAGAAGAAAGAAAAGTTGGATGAGGGTTTAACCAAGACCAAAGAAAGTGTTCTAAAAAAGCTTTCCAGGGCAGTTGCCGGAAAATCGAAAGTGGACGATACTGTATTGGATGAATTGGAAGAAGTTCTGATAAGTTCTGATGTTGGTGTTGATACCACTATAAAAATTATAGGTAGGGTAGAGGAACGTGTGCGTAAGGATAAATACCTTGGTACTGAGGAACTTAATGTGATTTTAAAAGAAGAAATTGCAGCTCTTTTAGAAGAAAATGAAGCCTCTACGGCAAAAATTGATGAAACAGCATTTAGCGGAAAAGATGGCAAACCCTATGTAATAATGGTAGTTGGGGTAAATGGTGTTGGAAAAACAACTACAATAGGCAAACTGGCTCACATGTTTAAAGAAGCCGGTAAGAAAGTTTACCTTGGTGCCGCTGATACTTTTAGGGCAGCAGCTGTTGATCAATTAACCATCTGGTCCGAAAGGGTAGGGGTGCCAATTGTTAAACAAAAAATGGGTTCTGATCCTGCTTCGGTAGCTTATGATGCTTTAAGTTCAGGAATTAAAAACCAGGCTGATGTAGTGATTATTGATACTGCTGGCCGTCTGCATAATAAAATTAATTTAATGAATGAGCTTTCTAAAATTAAGAAAGTAATGCAGAAATTAATTCCGGATGCACCACATGAAATACTTTTAATACTTGATGGTTCCACAGGCCAGAATGCTTTTGCCCAGGCTAAAGAATTTACCAAGGCTACTGAGGTCAATGCGTTGGCGCTCACTAAGTTAGATGGTACTGCTAAAGGGGGCGTTGTACTTGGAATTTCTGACCAGTTTAAAATTCCTGTAAAATACATTGGCATTGGTGAAGGGATTAAAGACCTGCAAATTTTCCGCAAAGAAGAGTTTGTTGACTCTCTGTTTAAATCATAGCAATATTTCTGGTTAGTTTTCTAAATTATTGTCAATTAATGATTTAATTGGCTAATTGCGTATTGGTATATTTGTAGCTTCAAATAAACTAATACGCCAATTTTAAAAAAAATGAAAAAGCATAAAATAAATATTGTCACCATGGGGTGCTCCAAGAATGTAGTAGATAGCGAACAGCTGGCTACTCAATTAAAAGGCAGTAAACTTGAGGTAGTTTTTGATTCTAATGAAATGAATGCAAGGACAGTTGTTATAAATACATGCGGTTTTATTAAGGATGCAAAAGAAGAATCGATAGATACCATTTTGAGCTATGCTAAAGCAAGGCAAAAAGGGAAAATAGACAATCTTTATGTAATTGGTTGTTTGTCGGAGCGCTATAAGGGTGATTTGCAGGGCGAGATACCTGAAGTAGATGAGTTTTTTGGAGTAAACGATTTACAGGCCATTGTTAAAAATCTTAAAGTAGATTATAAAGAAGAACTGCTGGGAGAAAGGTTGACATCTACACCAAAACATTTTGCTTACCTAAAAATTTCGGAAGGCTGCAACAGGGGATGTGCTTTTTGTGCCATTCCTCTTATTAGGGGAAAACATCAATCAGTTCCATTTGAAAGACTTGTTAAACAGGCTAAAAACATGGCTGAAAATGGGGTGAAGGAAATAATGCTCATTGCCCAGGATTTAAGTAGTTACGGTATAGATTTATACAAAAAGAACAGGTTGGCGGAGTTGTTGAAGGAGTTGGCTAAAATTGAAAATATTAAATGGATTCGTTTGCATTATGCTTACCCAACCGGTTTCCCGGAAGAAGTGATTGAACTAATGGCTATTGAGCCTAAAATTTGCAATTATCTCGACATTCCTTTGCAACATATTAATAGCAAGGTGCTTAAATTAATGAGGCGCGGACAAAACAGAAATTCAACCATTTCTTTAATTGAGAAGTTAAGACAAAAGAACCCCAATATTACTATCAGAACAACACTTTTGGTTGGCCACCCGGGTGAGGGCAATGAGGAGTTTAATGAACTAAAGGAGTTTGTTGAGCAGTCGAAATTTGACCGGCTAGGGGTTTTTACCTATTCGGAAGAAGAAGGAACTTATGGAGCCTCAAACCTAGAAGATACAACCCCCGAGGAGGTAAAACAGGAAAGAGCAGATGAAATAATGGCTGTTCAACAGGGTATTTCCTTTGCACTGAACCAAAAGAAAATTGGACAAAAAATGCCAATAATTATTGATAGAATTGAAGGTGATTTTTATGTAGGTAGATCTGAATTTGATTCACCAGAGGTTGATAATGAGATACTTGTGCCTAATGTAAATGGTGAGTTAAAAATTGGCGAATTGTATGATGTAGAGATTGAAGATGCAAAGGAATATGATTTGTATGCAAGGCTGATTTGAAATTAGTTTATTGGAAATTGGTATATTCGGGCTTGCTAAAAACTATGTATTGACCTGAGTTCGATTAAAAATTAATTCAAACTGTGTGAATATTTTTAATCGAAGTCAGGTTAATACTCAAATATACCAATACACCAACCTAATCAGCTGAAAAAGACTTTAGTACTTTCCGGTATTCAAGCAGAACGTTTGCTCGTGAAACAAACCCAAGGTATTTACCATCTTTTAATACAACAATATTAAATCTTCCGGAATGTTGTATTTTATTAACTACATCATCCATTGAATCATCGGCAGAAACATGAGTAGATGGAACTGATAATAATTCACTTACCTTAATTTTATCATAAAGTTCAGGCCTAAATATAATGTTTCTAATATCGTCGAGGTTAACAACCCCAATGAAATAGCCGTTTTTATCAATCACCGGGAAAATATTTCGCACCGACTCAGAAATAACTTTTACCAAATCTCCGAGTGTGGCATCTTTATCCACAGTTTTAAAGTTGGTTTCAATTAATTTTTTCACCTTCATTAAAACAAGCGCATTTTTATCGGCATGGTGAGTAAGCAATGCTTTTCTTTTTGCCAATTGAATGGTATAAACATTGTTCGACTCAAAATATTTAATGGTAGCATAAGAAAAAGTGGCAGTAATCATTAAGGGCATAAAAAAGGAATAGCCTTTAGTAAGGTCTGCAATTAAAAACAGGCCTGTTAATGGGGCATGCAGCACGCCAGCTATTAAACCAGCCATTCCGACCAATGCAAAATTGGATAAGTTAACATCTTTTATACCTGCAAACTTTAGAATTGAGCCAAATAGCAATCCTGTATTTGCTCCAATAAACAAGGTGGGTGCAAATATTCCACCTATTCCTCCGGCGCCAAAAGTAACCGAAGTAGCAATAACTTTTAGCAGAATAATGGCCCCTAATAACAAAAATGCAGCAAAAACACTCTCTTTAAAGGAGCTGAAAAAGGTATGCTCAAATAGATAATCAAAATTACCATTTAAAGCAGCGTTAACAGCATCATAACCATCACCATAAAGTGCGGGAAAAAATAAAATTAAAACCCCTAAAGTCACACCTCCTATAATTAAGCGTAAATAGGATTTGTTTAGCTTGTCAAAAAAACGTCCAACACTCATGTACGCACGAGTGAAATAGACAGAGATTAAGCCTGTAAAGATGCCAAGTATTACATAATAAGGTAATTCTGATAAAACTATATCGTAATTTTTATCGAATAGGTAAATAACTTGCTGTCCTAAGAAAAAATAGGATGTTAAAGTGGCAGATGCAGAAGCAATTAAAATTGGAATAATAGATTTAGTGGTTAAATCAAGCATTATCACCTCAAAAGCAAAGACAATGGCAGCAATTGGTGCTTTAAAAATGGCAGCCATAGCACCAGCAGAGGCACAACCAAGCAATAATACCTTATTTCTAAACGAAATTCTGAATAAACGCCCTATGTTAGAACCTATGGCTCCTCCGGTTGCAACAGTTGGTCCTTCAAGCCCTACGGAACCTCCAAAACCTACAGTAAGCGCACTGCTTATTATTGAAGAAAACATGTTATGTGTTTTGATAATGGCTTGATTTTTACCAATAGCATGCAAAACACTGGGAATTCCGTGTCCAACTCGTTGCCTTAGAATAAATTTAATAAACAGAACAGTAAGGCTTATACCTGCAATTGGATAAACCAGGAATAAAAAATTAAAATGTTCCTTATTGATTCCTTTACTTAACCAATGTTGGATGACATGCACCAGGTTGAATATAATCACCGCTCCCAGTCCGCTCCCAATCCCGACTAACAAGCTTAAGAACATCATATAAGGCCTTGAATGGATCTTTTTAAGTCGCCAAATTAAAATCCTTTTAAATAAAGGTGGTGTTTGCATGTTTTTTAAACTTTCTTCAAATAAATAATGCCAAAATTCAAACTGATGTTAGTTTCAGTAATTGATTAACTAAATTTTTACTTGTAACACTCGGGCAAATTAACAAAACTAAATTAATCTCTGGAAAAACTACGTAATATTTTTCTGTAATTAAAAAATACATTGGCCCTTGAAACAAAACCAATGTATTTTCCATTATCTAAAACGGCAATATTAAACCTTCCTGATTGCTGTATTTTTCGAGCCACGTCATCCATTGATTCGTCCAGTGAAACATGAGTGGAAGGTATTGTCATTAGCTCATTTACAAAAACTTTATCATAAAGTTCATGTTTAAAAATAATTTGTCTGATGTCATCGAGATTAACCACACCTATAAAATAGTTGTTTTTGTCAACCACTGGAAAAATATTGCGGACCGACTCAGCAATTACTTCCACCAAATCACCTAGTGTAGCATCTTTATCAATTGTTTTAAAATTAGTTTCAACCAATTTTTCAACTTTCATTAAAGTTAATACGTTCTTATCAGCATGATGTGTTAAAAGAGCTTTCCTCCTGGCTAACTGGATAGTATAAACGCTGTTAGATTCAAAATATTTAATGGTTGCATAGGAAAGAGTGGAGGTTATCATTAAAGGCATGAATAATGCATATCCGCCAGTCATATCAGCAATTAAAAATAGTCCGGTTAAAGGTGCATGTAATACCCCTGCCAGCAATCCTGCCATTCCAACCAAGGCAAAATTCCGAAGCGAAACATTTTCTAAACCTGTGTAGCGCAAAAATGAGGCGAATAACAATCCTGCATTGGCACCAATAAACAATGCCGGGGCAAAAATTCCTCCCACACCACCAGCTCCAAATGTTGCAGAACTGGCAATCACTTTCAAAAGAATAATTGCACAAAGTAAAATAAGTACTACAATTACATTCTCTTCAAAACTATTAAAAAAAGTATGCTCAAAAAGAAAATCAGTGTTTCCTTCCAAGGCAAGGTTAATGGCCTCATAACCATCACCATAGAGCGATGGGAAAAGCAATATCAATACACCAAGAATACTGCCTCCAATAATTAGCTTAATAATTGGTTTTTTAAGTTTATCAAACTGTTGACCAATAAATAAATATACTCTGCTGAAATATACCGAAATAAGTCCTGTGAAAATTCCAAGAGCGAGGTAATAGGGCAGCTCCGAGACCAGAAACCGATGTTTTAAATCGAACTGATAAATAACATCTTGCCCAAGAAAAAAATAGGAAGTAAGAGTTGCTGATGCAGATGCTATAAGAATGGGAATTATTGAAGTGGTGGTTAAATCAAGCATTAACACCTCAAACGAAAAAACAATTCCTGCAATTGGGGCTTTAAAGATGGCTGCCATTGCTGCGGCAGATCCACATCCAATTAATAATACCCTGTGCTTGAATGAAACTCTGAAAAATTGTCCTATATTTGAACCTAATGCCCCTCCTGAACCAACAGACGGGCCTTCCAGCCCTACCGAACCGCCAAAACCAACTGTAAAAGCACTTGCAATTACTGAAGAGAAAATATTATGACCTTTAATAAATGCCTGGTTTTTTGATATGGAAAATAAAATACTTGGTATTCCATGGCCAATTTTTCGTCTTAATACATATTTAATAAATAAAAGAGTTATTGAAATTCCAACTATTGGATATAATAAAAAAAGAAAGTTAAAGGATTCTTTGGTAATCCCCTGCTTTAATAAATCCTGGATAAACGAAACCAGGTTAAATAATGCAACAGCAACCAGGCCTGCCCCAATACCGACCAAAAGGCTGAGAAACATTAAATAGGGCTTGGAATTTACATTTTTTAATCGCCAAATTAAAAATCGTTTTACAACTGGTGGAGTTTTCATAAATTTCCGTGTTTTAACATTTTTATTTTGAATTTGAGCTTTTTTACTTGCTGCCATTTATAAATCTGCTCAAAACTATAACAAAATAAGCTTGCGAAAGTATAGAAATTGATGATTGAGATGAACATATTTTTTCAATTTAGATTTAATCTAATTAGGGAGGAAAATCATCTGCTGTAATGATGCAAAAAGTAATTCTTGATTCCCTTGGGCAAAGCATCCAGTACTACTGCATTTGAAGGATTTACCGGATCGTAAACTAACTTTTCAAATTCTTCATCCATTAGGCGATACGTTTTATGAGTTTTTGCAATTGCTTGATAAGTTTTCCCATCGTTTGCAGTAAATTCAAAAAATAGCTTATAAACAGTTTGATTATTTATTCTTGTATTTGTTGCCTCTTGGTGAAGAAATTTACCTTCAGCCAATTCGCCCACTTTTAGAATTTGTATTTGTAGGATAACCTTTTTTATGCTGAGTACAAACATAATGGTGCCAATAATTGGAAAAATCCAGACAAATAGGGTAAAACCACCGCCAAAGGTACTTCTTCTTAATCCTTCGGCTTCAGAAATTTCGGGTTCATCAGCTTTATAATATATCGGAAGTTGGTTGCCTACAGCATGTGTATTACCAGTTGAGTAACCGGTTGCTTCATGGGTTTGCCCATCAGGTGTGCTGTATTTGTATGTGTAAGCATACACCTGCACATCATTAATGCTAGAATTAGTCCCTCTGGAGTCAATAATCTCTCCTCTTGCAACAGGATCTTCATCGCTAAAAGATGGGCCTGTAAACGACGAAATTGGTGTAAAAATAAAAGTGAAAGGAACTCCCATCACAATGAACATTATTCCCATAAAGGTAAAAGGATTACTAAACCATGTTTTTAGCGTAATTCCAAAAGGAAGTGACCGTTTTTGCCGAAATGTTTGCCTGCCGTAATTTTTTATTTGAAATCCTTTATTGTATGTCTTCATTTTATTAGTTTTAGAGATGTTGTGGTTTGAAAAGTTGAATTTAATCAAGAAAATTAAAAAGGCCAAAAGCTTTGGTAGACATATATCGACTTTTTAGCATTCTCTGGTTGGCGAATATCAAAGCGTCTGTGCAAGCCAGATAGGGTGCCAATCGGTGTGTAACTTGACTAGAATTGGTCGTTGGCTGTATCATTTGAATTACTGATTAAAAAAGTATTCGCACCCCAACTAGCTGATAAAATATTAAAACCCTTTGGGGAAATTAACGAATAGAACTACCTTTAAGGCTTAAAAGTTTATGCATTGTTTGAAAGAAAAAAATTGGGTCATCAACAATGCCGAAATAGACGCATGTTTTGAAGAGAATAAGCGTCTATACAAATGTTGCAGACAAGTAGAAAGAAATTATTTTTAGTTGCTTGAAATTTGAGGTTCTGTTACATGTTTGCGCTGTAATTTACTGATAATTAAACTCTTATTGTCGTTTGTGCATAAGCAAAAATTGAAACATGACCCTTTGGGCG
>JBNKJW010000023.1:0-10614 GCA_050291445.1 Bacteroidales bacterium
TCACACAGTTTGAATTAATTTTTAGCAGAAATTGCAACAAATTTTATTGAACTATCCCGATAGTCCTTCAAAAATTTAGGCCAATTTCTACTAAAAATTAACCTAAACTGTGCAATTATTTTATGTCGAACTCAGGTTAATAAGTACATCAAAGAAGTTTGTCTTGAAATAGGAGCGAGGCATGAAATTCAGTTTGTTGAAATTGGTACGGATGAAGACCATGTGCATTTTTAATACAAAGTGTTCCCACAATGGCAGTTTCCAGCATTGTTTGAACAATAAAAAGTTTGACAGCTCGTCAGGTTTTAAGAATCAGACCTAGGTTAAAAAGGAACTGTAGGGAGGAAACTTTTGGACAAGCGGATTTTACGCTAATACAGTTGGGCAGTACTGGAACAAAGAAGTGATAAAGAAATATGTTGAAAATCAAGGACGAAAGTATAAAACAGTACATTCAGAGCAACTTATACGCTGGTCGCAATACCTCGGCTTGCCCCGGCGGTCATTCATTCAACCAATAATTAACGGAACTTTTGGTGCCTTCAGTTACATGCCATCAAACGAAGAATAGGTGGTGAAATAAAAGCCTTTTTGTGGCGCGTACAGGGGCTATTGTGCCCCTTGTACGACTTATGCCTATTTTCTGATAATTAAATCCATGCTTTTATCGTAAAATCCATCATGTAGTCCGGGGTAGGCTCTTTTTAACATTTTCTTAAACTGCTTTTCCAGTTTCGACATCCTTAGCCATTGATATTTTTCAAATTGAATTTTACTACTAACTACGTTAAGCTTGGCACTGTCATTCATAGTTAGGTCAAACTCATGATAACTTAACCCGCGGCCTCTTCGTAAAAAATGAAGGGCAGTTTCGTCGTTATAATCCCTGTATATTCCTGAAAATTCTTTTCTTGGGCTGTATTTCGAATATTTAAATGCCAAATCATCCGGCAACCATTGGAAAAATGGTAAACCTGAGGTGTGCCCATCAAAATACCAAAGCCGGTTTGGAGTTTCCAAAACCACCCAAAGTCCTCCCGGCTGCAGCATGTCCCAGGTTTCTTTCATACCGGTCATTCGCTCTTCATGAATCATGTGTTCAATAGTTGCAAAGAAAATGATAAAATCGAACTTGGTATCTTTGAATTTTTCTTTGACCTCAGTTGCGTTAAGGTAATGAAAATCAATATCTAAGCCATAAATTCTTTTACGGTCTTCAGCTACTTTTAATGCATCCGCATCCAAATCAATTCCAACTACTTTGGCTCCCTGCTCCGCTATGGCAATTGAAGATGAGCCTGTTCCGCAACCGATTTCAAGTACTGTTTTGCCTTTTAATGGTCCTGCAGCATTTAGCCAGGGAATAATCCTGCGCCTGTCATCCTCTAGCCTCTCAGTTAAATGTGCCTGTAAATCAGCCTTGTACGCTTGGGGGGTGAATTTATCCTCGCTTCTCCATCCAACATGAAAGTTGGTGCGGATCGAATTTTCAAGCTCTTTCATTTGTTCTTTTGCTGGGAACAAATGATTTTTTTTAAGTTCAGAGGGAATTGGGAAAAACTGATTTTTGAGTTTTTCCTTTACAATACTTTTTAATCCCATTATCTTTAAGTTAGTTTAGTGTAAGTTGAATGAATATTAAATCAAATTCTAAATTAATCTTGTCCGTCATTTTTTTCAGGATAAAAGTGCTTTAGTAAAACTTCTTTTCGTTGTTCGGGAGTCATATGTTTTGTGTCTATTCTGTTTTTACTTTTAGTCATAAACATTTCAGCCACATTGGTTTTCATTACCACTTTAGCAGGGTTACCCATAACTACCGAATTGTCAGGTATTTTACCTCTCACAACTGAACCACCTCCAATAATACAGTTCGAGCCAATTTCAGCTCCTGCAAGTATGGTGCAGTTCATGCCAATAAAAGTGTTATCCCCTACAGTTATTTTTCCAAAAATAGTAAGGTTAGGGTGTTTATGCCTAAAAAGCCATACAGATCCATCGTGGGTAATGAACGTAGTTCCACTGCTCACCACACAATGTTCGCCAATTTCAATTAAGTAGGGTTCAGTTGAAAAAGCGATGGTGAAAATCAAGCAGTTTTCTCCTATTTTTGCCCCTTTCGACCTCAGGTATTTAATCCTTAGCCTGTTACTGCCAGATTTTAACCTTGTACGAAGTACAATATTTTTAATTTTCTTATAAATTCCTAATACCATTGTTGAGAGTTCTGCTCATTTTATTGATTATTTACCAGTTATCGAAGTTTCATCACCTTTTCCGGTCATAACATCTATAATGCGTTTTCCGAAATAAGGGACAACACTGGCTGCAAATTTCTTACTTGGGTGTGAATCTCCAGGTTTCATGCAGTACTCATCTTTAAAGTACAAACCCCCTTCTGTTTCTAATTCGTAAAAGTCCCATAAATAAATGTTGTCGCCTTTCTCGTCCCATTCGTTTTTAACCCAGCTTACCCATTCTTTCATTCTTTTAGCTTTCTCTTCAGTGGTATTTGCTGCAACGTGGGTAGCCCCGGTCCATATAATAAACTTAGTATCAGGAAATTCCTTCATTTTTTCCTTTAAAGCCAAATACTGCAGTTTATAATGTTGTAGTTGTTTTTCCTGCGATTCCACATCAGCTGAATCCTTATCTGGTTCAATGGCGCTTATTGGGTAACAATGCTTAAAGATGATAACACCGTAGTCTTTGGTAAGCATTTCAAGAGTTGGTTCTTCTCTGAAAGGTTTGTCCCCGGCATTTTTAACCCAAATGTAGTAATAGTCAAAGGGTTGGTTTCTCCAGCCATAGGGCTCCTTTTTTGGAAAAGCCAGCTCTTCAATATGATAATTTGTTTTGTTCTTTTTATTATATTCTTTCCACCACTTAATAAAAGATCCTTCTTTAAATAATTTCCAGGTGATTTTTGAAACATCACCCCTCCAAACAGTTTGACCTGTACTGTGGTGAAGAAATAGTGCTTTGTGTTCTTTAGCCATTTGTTCCGTATTTTGGTTTGAATTGTTGCAGCTTGAGGTAATAAGTGCTGCGAAAAATGCAGCTATCAATAAAAAAATCTGTTTTAGCATAGTGTTTTAGGTTTTGATGGTTTTTAGTTCTGGTAAACTATTGACAAGATAATTAATTTCTAGTTTGGTTTTATAAATTAATATAGAATTACATTATAAGCAAATGTAAATTTAATAGGGGGCTTAATAAAAGCATTTTGATCAATGTATTTAACTCTTTGATAGTTATTCGTTTTCTTTGGAAGTTTGGTCAATATCTTTGTTTTAGATACTAATAAGTTTGTTTTAAATTAAAATGAATGAACTATTTTCGCCAAAAATTACACACAATATTTTTTAAACAAAGAGAGTTGGTCTAAAAACAAACAAACTAAACAAGTAATCCATATGAAAACACTAGTAAGCTTCTATTTTATATTCTTTTTTATAGTGCCAATTTGCGCCCAACAAGGTTTTGTAGTTGATCATAACCATACCGATCTTTCGCAAATCCCCAATGAGTGGATCAATGCCGCAAAAACCAACCTTAAAATCAGGTATTTTAGAAGATCACATGGAAGCCAGATTGATAAGGGAGGAATGTCTGCCTTGACCAATTATTCTGCTGAATATAACAGTAAATATGCATTTAGTAAATTGGATGCAGCAAAAAACAATAACGATGTTTTATACTTGTCTACACAAGCCTCCAATGAGTGGAATAGCCTCGACTTTGAAAACGATACCTGGGTAGCAATTACAAGAAATTATTTGGATGATGTTGCTAATGCCGATATTAATGTGATAATGTGGGCATGGAGTAGTGATTTTTGGGAATGTAGTGCCACACAGTATGTTAACGACATGGAAATGTTAATTGGAGAATATGGTCCGGGAGGTTCTAAGATCCTATCAGGAGAAAGAACAGTTCCTGTCACTTTCGTTTTTCAAACGGCCTGTGGTCAGCAATCTTCAGAGCGGAACAGGCTGGTTTATGCCGGCAATCAAATAATCAGGGAACATTGTTCTTCGTATAATCGTATATTGTTTGATTTCAGGGATTTAGAGAATTACGATCCGGATGGTAATTACTATGGTGATGGCAATCCGGATGGTACATATACAAGTATTCGAATGTTAGGTGATGATTTATCGTATGAGTCTGATTCAACCAATACTTCATATGAAAATGGGCGAGGAAACTGGGGACTTGAATGGATGAACAGAAATCCATCATCAGAATTAACAGCACTTGCAAATAATAATATCTGCCAGGAATGTGCCCATTCTGATAGATTGGAGTCGAATGATGAAGATAATTCCCGGTTACATTGTGTTCTAAAAGGTAAGGCAGCATGGTGGCTGTGGGCAAGGCTGGCTGGTTGGCTACAGGAAAAAGACGCAACCATTACCAGTTTAGTAGAGTTATCTGAAAGCAATTTAGATGGTGCCACCATTACAATAACTGTATCAGGCGATATGTTTGTTGATGACAACCTGCTTAATACAAATTTTCAATTAAACGGTGCACCAACCGGAACTTCTGTTGCTTCAATAACCTACATAAACAACCAGACTGCTCAATTGAGTCTGAATTTTGATGGAACAGATTTTGATACCAACCATGATTTATCAGTAACTATATTAGCCAGTGAACTGCAAGATGGAGAAAATATTACAAGTAACACCTTAAGTATTGAGGCAATTGATGAGAGTCAGCCTAGTCTGCAAATAAGTTCATCCAAAAGCCTTAACGAAAACAACCTGGATGGCTCAGTAGTGCAACTACAACTATCAAATGAAGAATTTAGCGGGCTGCAAGCACAGCACCTGACACTTCAGAATGCACCTGAAGGTTGCACAGTAGCTTCTATTTCGGATATAACCGCAACTACCTGTAATGTTGTACTAGCCTTTACTGGTGTTGATTTTGATGAGAATGTCACAAATTTTCGAATTCTTGTTGATGCAGAAGGTTTAGTTGGTACCACTAATTTACTAAGTAATGCCATTGCAATTGAAGCCATCATTGAGGTATATTCAGCAATACTAACTTCTGCTACAGATTTAATCGAATCAGACCTTGATGGAGTCATTGTTCATCTTGAGCTAGTGAATCAGGAGTTTGTAAATTTTAATGTGCAACATTTGGAGTTGCAAAATGCTCCTGCCGGTTGTACAATTTCAGCAATAGATAACGAAACAGCAGATTCATGTGATGTTGAGCTTTCATTTGACCATACCGATTTTGATGCTGATATAACTAATTTCCGCATCAGAATAGATGTAGCTGGGTTAAATGGCTCCCAAAATCTAGTAACCAATGCCATCTCAATAGAAGCTGTTATGGAAGGAGCTGCAGCTGAACTAACTTCCGATGTTGATTTAATTGAATCGGGCTTAAATGGTTCAACACTTTATATTACCCTTACAGAAGATACATTTGTAACCGATAACAGGGGTAATGGTGATTTCATTCTTCAAAATGCCCCCCAGGGTTTATCAGTAGGTGAGTGGGATATTGTTTCAGATACAGAAGCACAATTACCATTAGTTTTTGATGGTACTGATTTTATGGAGGATATTACAAATTTTAGCGTCCTTATTGCCAAAGAACTTTTAACTGGCAATATTGAAATAACTACAAATTCAATTACCATTGAGGCCGATATTGCACAGGCAATTGATGAAGCGGATTACTCAGGTTCAATAAAACTATATCCCAACCCGGGAAATGGTTTATTTAGCATTGAGTTTGGTCAACAATTGGGTGGCAATTTTCTTTTAAAAGTAATTAGTACAGAAGGCAAATGTGTTTTTGAAAAGTACATTAATCAAATCACAAACAATAAGTTGGATTTTGACCTTCAAAAACTAAATCCCGGCAATTACTTTTTGGTATTGAATAATGAACAAAGGCGTTTCGTCAAAACTTTGATAATTGAAAAGTGATAGTAAGTATCTTTGACTGAATCTTAAACAGATGATAAATGAAACCTTTTTTCCTTTTATTTTTGATGCTGTTACCAATTAACTTATTAGCTCAAAAAAGTGTATTTATAGATCACAGGCACACCGACCTTTCAAAAATACCAGTTAAATACATTGAAAAAGCCAAAAAAGAATTGAAAATTCATTATTTCAGAAGGTCGCACGGAAGCCATGTGGATGTTGGCGGAATGGCTGCACTAAAAAGATACTCAAAAGCGTACGCAAAAAAATATGGCTATAACTCAACAGGGGCAAATGGCGAACTTTACCTTTCACCTAAATGGTATAGTCTTGATTTTGAGCATGATAAATGGATGAGGATTACACGTGATTTTCTGGATGACCCAAAAAATGCGCACATCAATGTGTTAATGTGGGCCTGGAGTAGCTATTTATACAAAGCTCCGGTTGAAACTTACCTGAAGGAAATGGAAAACTTAATTGCTGATTATGGGCCAAATGGTCGAAAAATAAAATCTAGGCAGCGAAAAGTACCGGTAACATTTGTTTTTCAAACCGCTTGCTCACAGTATTCGCCCGATAGAAACAAACCCTTGTTCATTAAGAACCAGAAAATAAGGGAGCACTGCAAAAAATACAATAGGGTTTTATTTGATTTTAATGATATTGAATGTTATAACCCTGATGGAGAATATTTTGGGGATGGAGACCCAAAAGGGAACTACACTGGAAAAAACAAACTAGGCGATGACTTATCCTACAATGCAGCTGGCAGAAAAGCAAATTGGGGGCTTGAATGGATGAAAAAAAATCCAAATTCGGAATTAACAAAGCTTGCTGCGGATAATATCTGCACAAAATGCGAGCATTCTATGGGTTTTCATGAAGGTGAAAACAAAGCCAACTCAAGATTGCATTGTGTACTAAAAGGTATGGCAGCATGGTGGCTTTGGGCCAGACTGGCAGGCTGGGACGGCAATCCGTCAAAGTAAGGGGGACTTGGTCAAAAATATGTTTATGATTAATGTAAAAACCATAACTTTGAGTTTATTAGAATTTGATTTGGTACAGATCTCTGCAGTAAATTTGTAATGATATAATCATATAATCATAATTATAAAGTAAAACAGATATTGAATTTCTAAGTTCTAATTTCATTCATTATTATCCAATTATTAATATAAATTACTGATTATGAAGCTAATAACCGTATTTTTAATTTTATTTTTTGCAAAGCTTGCCATTGCACAAGATGGTTTTGTAATTGACCACCGACATACCAATCTTAGCCAAATACCTGATGAATACATCAACGCAGCAAAACAGAATTTGATTATCAGGTATTTCAGGCGCTCGCACGGCAGCCAGGTTGACAAGGGCGGAATGGCAGCTTTACGGCGTTACTCTACTGAATACGATTCCAAATATCGGTTTGACAAGGATCCTACAGCCAAAACTAGTAGTGATGTATTGTACCTTTCAACACAAGCCTCTTCTGAATGGAATAGCCTTGACTTTGAGAACGATACATGGGTGGCAATTACCCGAAATTATTTGGATGATGCAGCTAATGCAGATGTAAATGTAGTAATGTGGGCATGGAGCAGTAATTTTTACCTATGCAGTGCCACAGATTACGTTAACGACATGGAAATGTTGATTGGAGAGTATGGACCTAATGGTAGCAAAGGAAGGGCTGTTCCGGTTACTTTTATATTTCAGACAGCCTGTGGACAGCAATCTTCAGAGCGAAATAGCCTGGTGTATGAAGGTAATAAAATAATCAGGGAACATTGTTCTACACATAACCGTATTCTGTTTGATTTTAGGGATCTGGAAAATTACGATCCGGATGGTAATTATTATGGAGACGGCAAGCCGGATGGCTCTTATACAAATACACGAATGTTGGGTGATGATTTATCCTATAATTCTGATTCAACCAATACTTCATATGAAAATGGACGAGGAAACTGGGGACTTGAATGGATGAACAGAAATCCTTCAACAGAATTAACAGCGCTTGCAAATGACAATATTTGTCAGGAATGCGCCCACTCTGATAGGAAGGAATCTACTAACGAGGATAACTCAAGGTTACATTGTGTTTTAAAAGGCCAGGCAGCCTGGTGGATGTGGGCAGTATTGGCAGGATGGGACGGAGGCAGTACACCAACATCTGCTTACACCAAAGAAATTGAAAAAGAAAAACAACTAAAAAATTATCCCAACCCATTTAATGGCAATACCACTATTGAATATATTGTTGAACAAAATGCAAAAGTAAAATTATCAGTTTGGAATGAGGCCGGACAGTTGGTTAAAGTTTTAGTAGACAGCAACCAACTTAAAGGAACCTATAAAGTACCTGTTTCATTAGATAAAGACGGTATATACTATTACACGCTCAATATTGGTGGAAAACGGACAGCAAAAAAAATGATTAAAATGTAGTTTTAAAAATATCCTAATTTGGGCCCAATTGAATCAATCAGTTGGGCTTTTTTATTTATAAGGGGGGTAGTGTTATTTGTTTGATTATTAAGTTATTGGAGTATGTTTTTGTTGGTTTTTGATGGCGAAGGTGATTTCAATTAAATATTTTTGCAACCATTCTTAGTAAAGAGTGGTCTAAAATTGTGTAAAACTCTAACTAAAACCAAAAACCAATGAAAACAAAACAAATCTTCGCACTATTACTTTTTTTGCTTATTTTTTCCACAAATCTTTATCCTCAGGCAATTATCGCCAATCATACCAAAGCAAAATTAGAACCAATTCCTGCATCTGCTGTTGAGTTGGCAAAAACTAATTTACACATTGCCTATTTTCATACTTCTCATGGAAGTCAGCTAATTACGGGCATGAACGGGTTAATGCAGGATGGGCTGGATAACCTTGTAGGTTACAAAAGCGATATTTATAACTGGAGTGCTGGAGGAACCAATGGAACTCTTGATATAGATGATTATTACGGTGATTATGGTGATTTGGGCCATAATGGAAGTACAGCCTGGGTGACTTATACCAGGAACTACCTTGACAATGCAGCCCATAGTGATGTGAATGTCATTATTTGGTCGTGGTGTGGAGGTGTTTCAGACAACGATGAGGATGGTATAAATACCTACCTTAATGCAATGAACCAGCTCGAGATAGATTATCCTGATGTTAAGTTTGTATACATGACCGGCCATTTGGATGGAACAGGTGAAACTGGGAATTTACACATCAGAAACGAACAAATCAGGAATTATTGCGCCCAAAACAACAAAATATTGTATGATTTTGCCGATATTGAGTCTTATGATCCGGATGGGAATTATTATCTTGACATAGGTGCCGATGACGGCTGCAATTATAACGGAGGAAACTGGGCCGAAGAATGGAGAGCTTCTCATACTCAAAATACTGATTGGTACAATTGCGAAGCAGCCCATTCCGATGCTCTAAACGGTAACCTAAAAGCTTATGCTGCCTGGTGGTTATGGGCACGGTTGGCTGGCTGGAGCGAAGGGGCTTCGGTGTCAATTACCGCTTCAACACAACTAACCGAACTAAATCTTAATGAAGCTTCACTGACAGTCCAATTAGAAGATGAAACTTTTGTAGATAACTCCTTGTCTTCATCAAATTTTCAATTGAATAATGCACCAACAGGTACAACAATTGAATCAGTTCAATATGTAAATGAGCATGAAGCAACCATCAACCTTGCTTTCGATGGGACTGATTTTGATGATAACATCAACAATTTCAGTATTACAATCCTGGCTGCTGAATTGTTTGGTAATGAGGAGCTTACAAGCAATAATTTGCCAATAGAGGCAGAGATTGAAGGTGTTCCATCTGTTGAAATCAGCACCTCACCTGCATTAACAGAGGCCAACCTTGATGATGCTGTTATAGCCCTGAAGTTATCCTACGAAACTTTTGCAGATAATATTCTATCAGTTTCGAATTTTCAATTGAATAATGTACCAGATGGAACCACTATTGAGTCAGTTCAATACACAAATGATCACCAGGCAACCATTAATCTTGCTTTTAATGGGACAAACTTTGATGATGATATCGATAATTTTAGTATTACAGTGCTTGCTTCAGAATTGTCTGGTAGTGAGAATCTTACAAGTAATAACCTTTCAATTGATGCAACTAACGAGGATGAACCTTATGCAACCCTGACTCCTGAAATTGAGCTACGGGAAAATAATCTGAATGGTGCAGTCGTAAATATTACGCTAACAAATGAATCTTTTGGCTCAAACTGCACGCTTGCGGATTATTTTGAGCTGTGCGATGCACCCGCAGGAACTGAAATTGATAATGTTGAATGCAACTCTGATACCGAAGTGACCATTACATTGTCGTTTGACGGAACCGACTTTGATGAGGATTATTCAACTTTTTGTATAAGGGTTACAACGGATGCAATTGTTGGAAGAGCGGCATTGTTAACAAATAAAATTACTATTTATGCAGATCTTGAAAACAGCATTTCTACTATTAAAGGCAACAAAGACTTAAAAGTTTATCCCAACCCAATAAATCAATTTGTTACAATAGCTTATAATTCAACATCCGAAAACAGGTTGAAGGTTGAACTTATTGATTTGACGGGAAAGAAAATAATGACGAAAGAATACAGTGG
>JBNKJW010000024.1:0-4414 GCA_050291445.1 Bacteroidales bacterium
TTTTCTTGACAAAAAAGTACCAAAAAGTCAAGATTGCTGAATCGCTGCTCGCTGCATTTACTCATCTGTCGAACACGTGGCGCGGTCAGCAATCGAAGATCGCCCAAAGGGTCATGTTTCAATTTTTGCTTATGCACAAACATCAATAAGAGTTTAATTATCAGTAAATTACAGCGCAAACATGTAACAGAACCTCAAATTTCAAGCAACTAAAAATAATTTCTTTCTACTTGCCTGCAACATCTGTATAGACGCATATTTTCACTAAAACATGCGTCTATTTCTGCATTATCAGGTCTGCTCTGTTTTTATGTTTAAAAAATATCTGAACATATATAGAGCCGAACCAATAAATGGTATAAATAGTATAATCAATAGCCACAAGAACAAGTTTAGTGACTTTTCATGTTTCAGCAAAAAAAACAATGCTGTTAAAGTAATTAAAAGGTAAATTGTAATTACAGCAATAAGGCCCCATGGACCGATAATTCCATTAATGATCATGATTAAAGTTTTAGTTACAACAATATGCTTGACTTGAAACACAAGCGTGGTTCTCCCATAAACAAGAAGTGTCAGTCCCTCCATATTTAGTACGTCCCTCAAGGTCGTTAGAATAATCTGAAATTTCAGACGTAAGATCAGCTTCTGCAACACTTCTGCTAGATCCAGTTGCATAAACATAGTATGTATTCCAAAAGCCACATCCTTTGCTTTGTTTTAATGTCGATATTGAGTTAATTTTCACGCTATTGTCTATAGTTATCTCTCTTAAAAACAACAAAAGTATAGAGATTTTCTCATCTTTTATTTGCATTTCTAATTTTTCAATCGGCCCTTCAAATATTGGAGTAATAAAATATGGTTCATTTGAAGATAATGAAATTTTGTATTCAGGGAAGTTTCTCAACGAAAGGAACTCTCCCTCTAATACAACTTCAAAATCAGACATTCTAACATTATTATAATTAAGACGGAAATCTTTTTGAGAAACAGCTTTATAGTTTATTAAATTGTCATTTTTACTTACAGTCAATTCTGTGACCCCCATATTTAAAAACTCAGGAGTAATAAAATTTGTAGAATGCAATACCGCAACTTTATCACTTAACTCAAATGAATCAGGCTTGAGGTTTTCACTTTGTTTATCACAACTATAAAAAACAACAAATAAGGAAATAAAAACCATTCCCCCCCAATAATACTCAATTTTCTCATAACAAAAGTTTAATTTAAATTTATTGCCTACTTTCAGATTAATAAATATAATTTGGTCGCTGTTTCGGCGTTAATTCCAACCATTTCGCTAAAATCATTCTTTGAAACATTTCATCAACCTTTCTTTTATGTTCGCGAAGTAAGTTCGGTGCCTTTTGTTGCTTTTGTTTCCTTTAATTCTCGCTAACGTTTATAGATCAACCACTCCCTCACAGTTTATAATTGATTTTTCTGCATTGTATGCAGGTCTCTTTTCTTATTATAACTACAAAAACCATTATGCATTAAAAATAGTGTTCTATATTCTGATATCCAAAAAAAATCATTCAAGTACTACTTTTTTGGTATATTCACCCTCCTTGTAATTAATTTTTACCAAGGCTGATTTGTGTACTGCAGCAAGCGAAATTTCTGTTTTTTGGTTGGTGATAGTTCCTTGTGTTATTGGAAAGCCCATTAAGCTGTAAATGGTATAGTTTGCATTGTTGCACTGGGGGCTTGTTTCAATAATTATTTTATGCTGATTGCTGTATATTTGGGGTTGTATGGTCTGTGTTACTAGCTGGTTAAGTAACCTGGCCGGAGGGTTAATGTGCAAAACAAAACGCTGATGGTACTCGCCCTTTTCGCTGGTAAAACTGTAAGCTCCGTTTTCGCTTAAATTGTGCACTGTGTTCAATAATTTATCTTCTAAATACAGTTTTTCTTCTGAAGAAAAACTTACGCCTGAAACTATATTTATTTCATAATCACCACTTTGCGAAACATCGTAGCCCAGTGCCACCGATTTTGAAACAAGATCCTCCCCTGGTTTTGCCCCAAAGCTTTGTATACCTAATTGCAGCTGGTTTAAAAAGCTGTAAAAGGCTATTTTGGTGTTGCCTTTTAGCTTAATCCCATCGTATAAATTATCAAAGCGGTTGCTTGCCTGCGTGGCAAAGGCAATTAAAATTTCGTTATACAATTTTTTTGATCTGCTGGATAAACTTAGCTTAAAACGCTTTGGTTCTTGAGCTGCTGTTTTAAAATATTGTCCCTGACCAAATGTGCGCATGGAGTTCCTAAACCATAGTTGTTGGGTTCCGGGATTTGTTTTTTTAACAAAAAAGCCTTGCATTGGGGCAATAAACCCGTCAGGAATTTTTGAACCTTCGCCACTCCCCGTACCAAAACCTGTGCCAATTGCACCGGCCAGGTTCCACAATGCATAATCATCGCTTGTGTAATCGGCACCGCCCGAATTATCGTCATCCCAAAAATAGAGGGTACCTCTTATTACATCCTTGTTTTCGTTTATAAATTCATCTGCCGAAATAGCTGAAGCATAAGGGTTAGCAACCAGGTTCCAGCCATCTGAAGGCACCTGGTTATTACTGTTTGAGATTTCGATGGCCACATCTCCTGAATTTAACTGACCACCAGACAATGAAAAGGCCTGCAGGTTTTTGTTATAATAAGCATATCCCCTACCCGCTTGCATTGTTCCTAAAGCTGCTGAGTAGTCCCAGCCTTGCATCCAGTCGTCGGCCGCATTGGGCTCAAGGTATACATAAAAGTTGGGGTTGATACCTGTTGATGTATTGGTAAAAACTGAAGAGTGCACATTGCTTAACGGACTGGCAAGGTAATGATAAGCCTGAGTTGTTAAAACTTTGTTGTACAAAACTTTTCCATTTACGATAATATTCTCATTATCAATTATTTGTGAATAATTTTCCTTATCTGAAAATAACTCAAGGTCTGTTTTCACTTTTAAACCAACTCCTTCAGGAACCAGCAAATTTGCGCCTGATTCAAGAACAAGGCCATTTACTTGAACCGAGCTGCCAAAATTTCCAACAGGATAGGCATCAATACCTGAAGGAATTAGTACATTATCAAACGCATTTGGAAAATAACCTTTGCTCCAGTTTAGCCGGTTATTCCAGTCAGAATTGTAATTGCCTGTCCATACATTCTTAACCTCGGCATCCCAACCTGCTAATTTAGCCCAAAGCCACCAGGCAGCCCGCCCTTTTAATACACAATGTAATCGTGAGTTATCCTTTGTTTCGCCTTCGTTGATTCCCATTGAATGCTCACAGGTTACGCAAATATCATCGGCAGCAAGTTGAGCTAACTCGGTTTCGGAATTGGCAGCATTCCACTCAATTCCCCAGTTTCCTCGACCACCTGAGCCAAATCTATAGGAACAATCGTCGCCCAGCATGTGTTCATTGGTATAGGTGCCATTTATAGCTGCATCGCCAAAATACTCACCATCTGGGTTATAGCTTTCCAGATCGTTAAAATCGAATAAAATACGGTTATTGTCACGACAATGTTGCCTAATTAGCTGGTTGCGGATAAACACCTCTTCATTTCTTTCAATAGATTTTTGCTGGCAGCCTGTTTGAAAAACAAAAGTAACGGGTACACTGCGTTCGCCATTTTCTATTTTAGTCCCACCTGGTCCATAATCTGCAATCAAATCCTCCATATCGATTAGATATTGCCCAACATCAAGGTTATACATATATGAGCTCCATGCCCACATCACCACATTTATTTCTGCATTGGCAGGATCATCAAGGTAATCGCGGGTAATCTGCACCCAAGAGTCGTTTTCGAAATCGAGACTGTGCCATATGGTTGATAAATGCAATGCCCCTCCCGCACCTGTTGCATTGTAATTAAACTTTTCGGCATATTCGGTAGAAAAGCGACAAAGGGCAGCCATTCCGCCAACATCAACATGGCTTCCGTGCGAACGCCTGAAATAACGAATTTTTAGTTTTGCTTTGGCCGAATCGATCCAGTTTCCCGGAATGGCGTGGATATCGGTAGTAGTGTGATCAACTACAAACCCTTTTTGCGCAATTATTGGCACAAAAATCATTAATAAAAGGGATGATACAATAAGCTTTTTCATTGGTAATTGGCTTTTTTAATATTTGATTTAGAAGTACAAACCTAAAACTTTTTAATCAAAGAATTATTGTATTTTATCAATAAAATACATGCGTTCGCAGTAAAAAAGTGGCAATTCATCACCAAGAAATTAGGTGATACAAAAGCATTGCCAGGAAAAAGCCTTTAGTTGGGTGTTGTTTATATAATTAACTTATGTTTCCCATGTCTTATAGATTCCCGAATAACAGATACTTGTATTATCATTATCAAAAATAAACTGTGATAATCAGTAACTTATAATTAC
>JBNKJW010000025.1:0-12730 GCA_050291445.1 Bacteroidales bacterium
TTGTACTTTTATTCCGAAGCATGTTTTTTTGTCTTAATGTTGCACCACTAATATACTGAATATTAGTGGATTAACCAAAACAAACATGCTTCTTTTTAACTGATTTTCAATTCTTTATGAGACATGGGAAACATCAGTTAAGTAATAAAGAAATATCGCCTACATTTTACACTATCTATATTTGAGGACAAGCCCCAAGCTAATGCCCTGTAACGGCTGGCATAACCGCAGTTGCGTTGCTTCGGCTTTGCTCCTATTAAATTTATTGATAAACATAATCTTATTTTACTACCGTTGCAAATTGCAAAAGGCTATTGCGGTTGAGCCGTGTTGTACCCCGTTATTTTATAAAATGACTTTTCTCTAATACTTCCAATGAAGACATTGTATATATATCTTTCCAAGAGTCTTTACCATTTCTTTTTATATATTCTTCAATTATTCTAAAGCCAATGTAGTATCCTACCGCAGATGGGAATTCGTTATTAAATTTATAGCTTCAACTTGCAAATCTTTTTCTGATTTCTGTATTATCAGATAGGTAATTATCCTTTAATAACGCAATTAGTTCATCTTCTTTAATCTTACAGGTTTCGAAATCAGCGTGTGAGTAGGCAAGTTCCTCTGATATTGTAGTATTCTTATGAAAAATATAGCTCATATAGCATGCAAATCCTTCATTTATGATGTGATTTAATACAAGTGTGTTTGTCTGTTTGTCTGTTTTGATGTTTTCGCATAAATAAGATGATTTAATTCATGTGCAAAAAAGGCAGTAATACCCTCAAATGAATTATTATTTTTATGTGCTAAGTCTATCAGCATTGTTCCACTATCACCAAAAACACCGAGGTTTGCCCATTTACGACCGTATGCTATATATACTTTTCCTTGTGGTTCATATCCTGTAAGGTTTTTCATATCCAATGCCGTCTTCTTCATTTTTGTCTTAATACTTTCCGGGATAAGTTCTCTTTGCTTAATATTAAAACTATCTAATTCTTTATACATATCATCATTTATCCAGTTAATAAATTTTGATTCATCACTGAGACAAAGTAATTTCCACAATTCTAAATATGGTTTATATAATGAATCAACTAAAATTGAATCACGATTCTTTGATGATATATACTTATTCATTAAGTTCAATTGTAAAGATGAGAGGTCAACAACTGAAATAGCTTTTTTATCCTTTAGGTTTTTCTCTTCTATATTACAACTTGTAAATAATATAATAATACAAAGTAATAGGTATTTAATATTCATTTTAGTATTATAATAGTTTTGTTTAATGGGGCACAACGTTGATATAAAGTTAGTGCGTGTTTGAAAGAATTCAGTTCCATTTTCGCACTTAGCTAATTTTCTTTCCGCAAGGAAATAAAATTGGCGAAGATTATTACTTGCACGTCGCTTGATGTAACTACTTGGCAGCATTAATTTTATACATTGTTACCCCCTGTTTTTCCTTCATTGTCAATAATTTTTAAATCTTTTTTCTGTGTATTTATTCTTCCTTGATATGACCTTGACAAATTATTCTTTCCATTTACAAGACGAAGATTTGCTTTTTCAGCATGATAGTTTCTAAAATCTTGTTCAATAGTTTTATCAATCAAACGATATCCATATTTTGCTTTGTCATATTGGATTTTTGAAATATCAATTTCTTTTAATTCAATAAATCGGTCTACGATAACAGAAAACGTATTTGGCTGTCTGTGGTCAATATGAGAATTTTCATAATTTACCATTTCTCCTGTTTCCTGACATTTGACCAATCCATTTTTTGAGTGTTGTTTAAAATAGTCTTGTTTTACATTTTTCAAGTCGGCTTCGATTGCTTTTTTACACGCTTGTGAAAAAATAGTAAAATCTGAGGATTCTCCATTTATACATTTTCGATAGGAAAAATCCTCTTTAGTCAAGTCAGTCCGAATAATATGAAAGCAATTGTATTTGTAGCCACCATTTTCAACTATAATTTCTTTTATTCCACAACCAATTTTTGTTGCAGAGTCTGGATGTTTTTTTAACAAATGGTATACATTTTCAAAATCTTCATTAGTCAGAGTTTCTCCAATTTCATACGAATTAAGAATTTCCTTGAAGAATTCAATTTCTTCTTTTTTCGTTTTGAATACTAAGTTTCCGATTTCAATTGGTTGTTTCATTTCTTCCTAAATAGGGGGTAACGCTTGGCTATGCAACGTGCGCCTTTCAACCGACACACTTAATGGCTGCAAATAGCCAAATTTTTAATTTTGTTTTTATTTTCAATTATCTAAAAGCCAAATTAATAATTTGGCGGGTTTTCGCAATGCTTTGAGCTTGCAATCATACTGATTGCCAGCATGATGTTTAGCTAATGTTTAAATGTTAGGCAAAGTTATTCTGTCCAATTTGTTACCAAATCAATAAATTCTGCTCGATAACCATGCGGGTCAAATGAAATAGAGTTTTCTGACAATTTAATAACCATCTGCTTGGAAGCAGTTCCTTTATATTCAGATTGCTTCATAATAAGTCCAAAACCACTTATTGCAGCAGAAAACCTCATGTTTTCTGATGAAGATGATATATCCTGAGGGGAAGTATTAATCTCATGAGACATTAATCTACTCTGAGTTTCATTAGGTTTTTTATACCTAAAGTCAAATTGTGCATATTTCTCACCATTCAATCCATCAGTTAGGACTAATTCGTACAATGCTGTAATTGTCTGTGATGAACCAATCTCACCCGCATCTATTGAGTCGTTTTCAAAATCCTCATTCTCTAATTTTCGATTTTCATATCCAATTAAGCGGTAAGAATCCACCATATTTTCATTAAATGTTATTTGAATCTTAGAATCCTTGGCTATTGTATAGAATTTACCAAGTTCATATGTAAAAACCTTTTGGATTTGCTTTGCGTTATCAATGTATTCGTAATTACCATTACCTTTATTTGCAATTTGTTCCATCATGTGATCATTAAGATTTCCTCCTCCAACTCCCAAAACAGTTAAATAAATTCCTGACTCTCTTTTTTCTTCAATCAATTCAATTAACTCATCTGTTGAAGAAGGCCCAACATTAAAATCTCCATCAGAACCTAAAATAACCCTATTGTTTCCAGATGGTATATAATTATCCTCCGCAATTTCATAGGCTGTCTGTATCCCTGCAGCACCTGCTGTAGAACCTCCTGCGCCAAGCTTGTCAATTGCTTGTTTTATTTTATCTTTTTCATCTCCAAATGTTGAAGGAAGCAAGACTCCTGCTTCACCTGCATAAGTTACTATTGCAATTCTATCCTGGTCTTTAAGGTTGTCAACCATTGTTTTAAAGCCCGTCTTTAAAATCCCCAATTTATCTGGTGAATTCATTGAACCAGAAACATCAATTAAAAATACATAATTTGAATTTGGAATCTCATCTTCAGGAATTGTTTTTCCCTTCATTCCAATTCGCATAAGATAATGGTTATTAGTCCAAGGACAACTGGACAACTCTGAATTCAAAGAAACATTTTCTCCATTTACTGGCTCGGTATAATCAAAAGTAAAATAATTTATGTACTCTTCAATCCTTACTGAAGCTTTTGGTGGTGTTTGTCCTAAATATAAATATCTCCTCATATTTGCATATGAACCCCCATCTGCATCAATGGAGAAAGTCGAAATAGGTTGGTCAGTAACTTTTATGAAGGGGTTTTCTTCATAGTCTTTGTATTTTTCATCGTATGATTCTGGCAATGACTCCATTTCCATGTAAAAACCGTCGTCAGTCTCACAACTATTCAATAGAATAATTGATAATCCAATTAAAATTGATAAAAAAGGTATTCTCATAGGATTAAATTTTATTTCGTTTTATTTATGATGCAAACAAGTGTTGATTCGTTGCGTTAATTAAACCCAACGGATGGCAATATGGCAAGTAGCGGAATGCGGAGTGCGTTACTATCCACCGAGACAAAAGGTTGAAGCGGGCTACAATGCCCGAATAACCACTATCCCCGACATTTGCTATATTGCGTGTTGTAAGCTGGTGTTCATTGTTCAAAGTCAATCTGTTTCGAGTTTTTACAAATCTAATCTTTTATCTTATCAATCTGCACTGACCTTGATACGGAGCACAAATTTATTTTGTTTTTTGTGGGTGGGGAAACCCTAAACCGCCCTTAAAGGCGGTACTTGGGCTGGCATTTGTTAGCTCTTTGGCAAGTTTTGGTTTGAGCTTGGTTCGTGCGACTTGCGAATGTGCTTACAAATTGGGAGGGCTTTCCCTAACAATTGATGCAATAAATTTTTCAATTTCTGATTTATATTGTTCGCTCTGTTCCCACCAGCTATAATGTCCACTTTTGTTAATAAAAACAAGTGATGAATTTTTTAATGTTAAATGAGCTTCATAGGCTACTCCATCACCAGTCAAATCCTGCCTCCCCTGAATAATTAAAACTGGTTTTGAGAAATTTTTTAATGCTTCTTTACAATCAAAGTTCATTTTAAATAAATCTTTATAAACCAACGATGTAATCTGAGGATAGCCACCAAAAGCTAATCTCTGCGCAAGTTTTGGTATGTACTCTTTATTATATAAGTAGGCGGATGATAAATATTTTGCCTTGTTAAGTTTCGCACTATAGCTTGTATCCCCTTGTTTTATTTCATTGCTCCAATATTTTAAGGAATCGCGCTCAGCCTGACTTAATCGAATTTGAATATTTGCATTGAAATAATCCAATATTTTTAAATCTATTCCTCCTGTGCTAGACAGAATCATTGCTTTTATTGCTTCAGGATAATGTACAGCATAAAATTCTGCCATAAATCCACCGAATGAATGTCCCAATACAATCCATTTTTCTATTTTAAAGTAATTACGGATTGCTTCCATATCTTTAGCCATAAGGGACATGGTAACTGTTGTGCTATCAACTTGTTTCAATTCTGATTTTCCTGTTCCACGTTGGTCATAAATTATAGTCATAAATTTATCAGATAACAACTCGGCAAGCGGTGTAAATCCTTCGCAATTTAAGCCCGGTCCACCGTTAATTATCAATAAAGGTTCTCCGTTTCCGAATTTTTTATAATGAATTACCCCATCTTCAGTTTTTATGAATCCATCTTCTTGACAAAATACTATGATATTTACAGACAAGGTTATTAAAATCAGTGTTAAAATTTTTTTCATATCGTTTATTTAATTTTTTTTAAATAGTATTTTTTATCCATGTTATTAATATCAGCCCCTGCTACTTGATTGTTTTCATTTATATCAAATTTTATCTCCAAAGGCAGTTTTATTTCGAAAAAATTAGTTACTGACTCGGGATAAATAGGAAATGAATAATTATTCCAGCTATTCTTGCCATATATTGTGTAACCCTTAATTGTAAATTCAACCTCTACTCCGGGTTGTAATTGATATGTGCCTGTGTATTTTCTCAGGCTTAGTGTATCTATTTCAATAACCGTTTTTTCTGTTGGTTCGAATTTTACCCAATCGTAAACAATTGCAGCACTTCTCAAAATTTCATTGATTAACTGTTCTCCATTATCGGAATTTGTCATCACAACTATTCCTTTGCCCATAGATGCAAATGCAAACATGTTACAATTAAAACCCTCATTCGACCCACCATGGCTAAAACTTAATGAATCGGATTGTCCATCAATATTGAAACCTAAACCCCAACTTCCCATATTTTTAGTAAGCATTTCCCTGGTCATCTTTTGGGAAATAATTTTATTTGATTTCCCTAAATAAGAATTCTGAATTTCTATTGCAAAACGGGCAAGGTCGCTTGGGTTTGTCCATAATCCGGCTGCCGCTAATTGCGGATAGTTATTCCATTTATTTTTGATAACATTCCCATTCGGGTCATTCCCAAAACTGGCATTACTCCAATATTTTTCGGGAAGTGGAACTTCAAAAGTACTGTTCTTCATCCCTATTTGGCTAAGAATGTTCTTATTCAAGTAATCTGCAAAATCATCGTTTGTAATATCCATAACTGCTAATTGAATAACTGTGTAGCCACCTCCTGAGTATCGCCACACACTACCGGGTAAAGTGTCAACAATTACAGGTTTTGATTTTATTGGTGGTTTCCCTTCTAATATTTCAATTAC
Source organism: Bacteroidales bacterium (assembly GCA_050291445.1). Taxonomy (GTDB): domain Bacteria; phylum Bacteroidota; class Bacteroidia; order Bacteroidales; family NBLH01; genus NBLH01. Next base: position 6,134 of record JBNKJW010000025.1, read on the forward strand.
CGTTGGCATTTTTTCATGAGTATTATAGACTTCATCAAAACCATGAACTGTTAATCCACTGGAGTGCGATAATATCATTCTGGTTGTTACATTTTGTTGTTGGGTGAATCTATTGCCAGGTATTTGCCAACTTTTAAGGAAATTATTAATATCCCCATCTAAATCCAGTTGACCTTTTTCAATAAGTTGTAAAGCTGCAAATGCTGTTACGGGCTTGCTTATTGATGCTGCCTGAAATAATGTATTCGTGTCTATTTTATATATGCTGTCATTACTGAAATATCCATAACCTTTTGCCCATTCAATCTTTTCATCATTGATAAGTGCAATACTAACCCCGGGTACATTGTAATGCTTCATTCTGTCATAGATGTTGTAATAGGCTATATTATTGCCCTTAATTACCATTTGCGGAGCTAGATGGTTTTCAAATTGCTCTATTCTATTTAAAATAGTAGTATTTTGTGATTTTAAGGCTGTAGAAAATAATATTGCGAATAATAATGTTGTTACTTTCATCTTAAAAATTGATTTTGAAGATTTTTAAATCTTTATAATAAATATGCTTAACTATTTTATCGTAAATTGATAGGTGTCCGTATTATTCAGCCAATTAACAATTTCTTTTACCGGATGGTCTGTATCCAGCCAATAATCAGGAATAAACCCTATTGATTCACGGAATTCAGGCATTAGGCTAATTTTATAACTAATGTGCACACAGATATTACTGTTTGGCAGATAGAATTTTATCACATTACTAAAAGTTCCAACGCCATAAGTGTTTTCTCCAACGAAAATTGAATTTCTTACCGATTTACAAAACATGATTGCTGTTTCTGTAGAAGAACTTACTTCCCTATTCATCAAGACAATCATTTTACCATTATAGGTTCCAACCGACTGATTAGTATTTGTTATAGTATCAAACACCCACTCTCGACAAGGTTTAACTTTATATTTTTTATACAGTTCTTTGTGTATATTGACTTCCTGCATAAATTCTCTCATACCTGGTTGCTCCATAATAGTTGGAAATGCATCAAAGTTGAGCCCGTTGAACAATTGGCTTATGGAGGGTGAGCAAAGGTAGGCTTCTACACCATTTGTTGTTACATTTGTATTCAAGTTTGTAATGAAATTCTTTGAATAGAGTGATGAACCTCCGGTATTGTTATAAAGGTTTAATATAAAAGCATTTTCATTTTGAAGATTTTTGCCATAGTTTTCAAAAACGGTTAAGTAAGGAATATTTTCTTTTTTCATATCAAAACTGGCAACATTTACAACTGGGATATTTCCAATCGTATCTACATAAAATGCATCTTCTTTCTTGTTAGAATAGTTGTTTAGTCGTGATTCATGCAATGGTATTTTTTGTGTTTTCCCATTGAAAGAAAGACTTACTTCATTTTCTTTTTTGTAAGACCAAACACCAACAAGGTAATTTTCTTTATTCTTCGATGATAATGTTTTAAATACATATTGCTCTTTATCTTTATCATCAAACACTTGACCTTTATTTACTGTCGGGAGTTTTGAATCGATTACGATATAATCGCCTTTTTTATTTTTTTCTAAAAGAATATCAGCAAAATAGATTAGCTTCCGTTTGGAAAAAGTATGATATTCATGACCACGCAAAGAAAAATGTGCATCTAAGATTTTTTCTTCGAACAATGAGCTAATTTTTCTTTCAAAATCTAATACAGACAAAACATCTTTACTTTCAACAAACTCTTTAACTTGTGAGTATATCTGATTGAAATCACATCCTTGTTTTTGCCAATATTCTTTCCCACTGTATGCTGTTTCCAGCAAATACTTTAATTGTTCAATATCTTCTAAAGCTTCTGTTTGTGTAATTGAATCCGAACATTGTTTATATGTGCCAGCTAACAATTCTTCTAAACTTTGTGGATAAACAGTCTTATATTCGCATGGAGAGCTTTTCGAAGCTATATAGCTTATAAATTCATCCGGTATTTCATTACCTTGTTGTGCGTTTGTAACGAAACAAAAGACCAAAAAATTTAAGATAAAAAAAAGGATTACTTGTTTATTTTTCATTATTATTTTCATTATAATTTTTTGTTGTGTTCTTCATCAGGTACTGATATTTTCAAGTATAACCATCCATTTTTTATTTCCGATTTAGCATTAAACCCAACATAAATGGTAGTAGAGACCCGAAAACCACTCATAAAATCAAAATATTCTTCATTTGTAAGCCAGTCTTCCGGCTTATACTTTTCAGCCCATTTTGATATATATTGTTCCCCAATATTTTTAATTTTGAACTCCAGTGTATACTTGGAATTATGTAGGATTTGAAGGTTGTAATCCATGAAAAGAGTAATATAGGCAGTTAACCACTCCGTGTAAGAGATTAAACCTTTATTCATAACAGGCCCCCATGTTAAGCCAAGTGAATTTCCGTAAAATTCACCAGTTTCATATGCACTTATTCCCCTACTGCGATTCCCGACTATACTTATATAATTAAAGAATACATGCCCCCGAATAGCCTTTTCATGCTTCAGTTCTAGGGACAATGCTGGTATTGTTAAGCTATCGTTTTGTGCCCTTAATGAGTTGATAAAAAATGACAATACTAATAAAAAAAATAACTTTCGCATATAGCCATTAGTTTGCAGAATTAATTATTCAATAACAAGTATCAAATATTTTGCAGTGTGCAGTGCAAAGTAAAATAATACTAAACACATAAAATTGTAAATTTTTAACCTTTTTAAAGGATTATGAACTAATGAGATTTCTGAACTGTAAAGGGGTGAATCCGATATTTGATTTAAAAGTCTTTATAAAATGTGCCTGGTCATAAAAAGCACATTGCATTGCAATTTCGGTTATAGTTTTATTTGAATATGCAAGTTCTTTACATGCTTTACTCAATTTTTGATTGCGATAGTACTTACTAAGATTTATCCCTGAGTAATTCTTAAATGCCTTGGATAAATACACCGGGTGAACATTTATTTCCTTAGCAATCTTTTCTAATGAGATTTCCGATTCATCCATTTGATGTAACAAATCAATGACTTTATAAAACCACCGAGGTTTTTTTATAGCAAAGTTCATTTGATACTTTTCGTTGTTTAACTCGGAAATAAAATTTACTAAAAGGTCGTCTATTACTAATTCTTGTTTTGTATAACCTTCTTCTATTGCTTTAATAAATTGGTAAATTGACTTTGTAATTATTCCTTGTTTAGATGTAAAATGTTTTTTAAAAATATTATTGTTTAAATTATAGTGGTTTATCCAGTCATCATTTATCTCAATGTTTAGAACAGAAACGTTCTTGAAAAACCTGTTTGAATGGATTTGTTCTTTTGGGTGAACGATTAAATCACCCCGGTTGTGATAATATTTTACCCCCCTGTAATCTTCCGTAAAACCTTCATTCAATACCACAACCAGATTATGGTTCTCATGTTCGTGTTTCGGTAATTCCTGTGTTGAATAATAGTGAGTTTCAGTTATAGCGATTTTGTCAAATATTCCATGTAAAATAGCATCATAACCTAGATATTCTTGTTTTTTGAGAATCATTTTTTAATATTAATTCTATAATTGTACTCAACTAAAACTTTAAAACCAAATAATTATCCTAAGTGTTTTGAAGGGAATAGTAGGTAAAAACTGCTCTTCCCGCAAAAAAAAGATTGAAGTGTAGGCTAGTGCGTTTTTGGGGGATGTGCTGTTTTGTGTGCAGGGCATATTTGCTTTCGCTCATGATTTTCTATTCTTTTTTCTTTGCGCGGGAGGAGAAAAAACAAAATAAATTACCTACGGTGAGCTCGCAAGCTCGGCCCCTCTCAAACAGCACCGCCCTATCAACGGAGTACCAATCCAATGAATCCTTTTTTAATAATTCTTTCATTTTTTCTTATATCGTGTTTATGTGTCGAGTTGCTCCACACTTGCTTACAACGGTACTCGGGCATGGCATCGTCGCGCCCTTCCTGTCAAACCGTTACAAAGTTAATTAACTGCACTAAACTAAAACTTTGCACTAACTTATCAAAGCTAGGGGCGCAATGCGCTATGACCCGATGTTGAACTAAACCTCCTTCGTCGGTGGATTAACCTTTGCTAATATTCTAATATGTTACTTTTGTGTATTAATCTAAATTTTAAATATATGAAAAAAAAGTAACTGCATTATTTGACGATCAATTAGAGAAGTTCCGTCAGCGTATGGTGGTAAACCATTTTTCCATTAGTACCATCAGTGGCTATATGGCTGCGTTAAAAAGGTTGTACGCATTTTATAATCTTCCACCGGAAAAGCTTAGTGAAGACCAACTTGTCACCTTTGTATGCCATCTTAAAGAAGAGCTCTACTTATCATCTGCCACGATGCGAATAAGCGTTGCTGCCATCAAGTATTTTTATTTCCACATTTTAAACAGGCAGGCTCTTTGCGATAAAATTCCTTACCCAAAAAAAGAAAAATTCAAACGCACTATTCTTTCAGGCTCAGAAATAAAAATGCTTTTTGAAAAAACAACCAATCTTAAACACAGACTTCTTCTAAAACTCACTTATTCTGCTGGCTTGCGACGAAGCGAAATACTGACCTTGCATGCCCATGATTTTGATTGGAAAAATATGCAGGTTCTGGTTCGAGGGAAGGGCAACAAAGAGCGTTTCTCCGTCTTGGCAAAAAGCTTAAAAGCCGATTTTGACCTGTATTTGCATGAGGAGAACCCACAGGGCACACTGTTTTTTGGACGGACAAAAGACCAGCCCCTTAGTGAAAACTCAACACGATGGATTATAAATCAAGCTCTTAAAAGGGCCGGCATAAACAAACCCGGTGTATGTCTACACTCGCTGCGCCACTCGTTTGCAAGCCATTTACTGGCAATACGGACCGATATTATGACCGTTAAAACCCTCATGGGACATGATGACATCCGCACAACAATTGAATATTTTCACCTGGGAAACCTGCCAGACTCAAGGCCTAAGAGTCCTTTAGACACGATTTATCCGGCACCATGACACAGCCACGGTTTGAAGTGGCAGATATTGCACGAAACCATGGATATGGGCTAATCGCAAGAAACAAACTAAATGCGCACCAAAAAAAAGTAATGACAGCCATTACTAATTGCCGTACAGCCAAACTAGGCGGACATAAAGAAAGATGTACAAATAAAGGTTGCACAAATGAGCGGTTTGCCTACAATGGTTGTCGTGACCGTCATTGTCCTAAATGCAATGGGCTCAAGCGTGAAAAATGGATAGCCAGCAGAAAGGAAGATGCCCTTCCTGTGCCGTACTTTCATATTGTTTTCACAGTACCGGACCCTCTTGAAAAGCAATGCTTAACACATGGGACCGAAATGTACAATCTATTATTTAAAACAGCCTGGGATACCATATGCGATTTTGCTAAAGAGCACAAATATCTTGGTGCAAAAATGGGAATGATTGCTTTGCTCCACACTTGGGGGCAAAACATTATGCGCCATACGCATATCCATTGTTTGGTGCCTGCAGGTGGTATCAATGCCAATGGAAAATGGAGGATGTGCAAAAACAACGGTAAGTTCTTTGTTCATGTAAAACAAATATCAAAAGTGTTCCGCGGTAAATTTACCGATGGCCTTTTACGGCTTCAACAAGAAGGCATAATAAAATTGGAAACACCACTGGTGAAAGGTAAAAAACACCTTCACCCATTGTACAAAAACAAATGGGTGGTTTATGCAAAAGCTCCACTTCCAACAAGCGATAAGGTGGTGGAATACATAGGTAGATACTCTCACCGAATTGCCATTAGCAACCATCGCATTAAGGCATTTGAAGACCGGAGGGTGTCATTTTCATGGGTCGACTACAGAACTTCAAAAACAGGGCTGATGGATATAAAGGCCTCCGACTTCTTGCAGCGTTTCTTTTCTCATGTACTGCCCCCTAAGTTTATAAAAATAAGGCATTACGGTATACTGGCCTCTAAGAACAAAGCCATTTACATACAAATGATACGAGATCAGTTAGGGGCAGGTCCAAGAGCTATGCCAGTAAAAGGCCTTAACTGGATGGAGACTTTTGAACTGATTTACGGAAAGCATCCTAAACTTTGTCCCTGTTGCAAAAAGGGACTTATGATCTCAGTTTATGAAATACTGCCCAGTTACAAAATTAGGCCCCGAGATGGACCTGAACTTGAAGCCAATACAGGATTTTATAGCAACAGGGAATAAAAATGCCCGTTTTGTATTGTGCCCCGGTATTCCGGGGCTGGATATATATTGCCCAAACTCTGGGAAAATGGACTGATTGATCCGAAAAACAGACAAAACAACATTAAAAATCACTTTCAGGACTTAATATCCAGCTTCTCCGTTTTAATATTCTCTATTAAGAACAGGTTTGTTACTCGAAAAAAACACACTTGGCCCTTTAAAAACCTATAAAGCGTAATTTAGCACCGGAGGTAACGTTCAACACCGTTCATAATCAAACTACGTACCTTCGTTTTATTATGATCTAAATGTTGAACTAAACCTCCTTCGTCGGTGGATTAACCTTTGCTAATATTCTAATATGTTACTTTTG
>JBNKJW010000026.1:0-5747 GCA_050291445.1 Bacteroidales bacterium
TTCAGCTCGCAATCAAGCCTTAGTGAGACTGGGAAGCTTCAAACTTGTTTGAAGATCACCCAGCCGAACTTAGGTTTGATAAGAGATGGAGGAGGTTTTCAATGCAGCCTTGACTTTTTTGCTTCGTTTTTGGGTCAAGCCAAAAATGAAGATCGACTTTATTCCGAAATTGAAAAACAAAGTTAGATTTCACACAATAGTAATTATAAGTTACTGATTATCACAGTTTATTTTTGATAATGATAATACAAGTATCTGTTATTCGGGAATCTATAAAACATGGGAAACATAAGTTATTTAAAAACTGATTAATGTTATTCCTACAGAAACAGGGTAAAGCTCTGGCCCCCTGTCTTTCTGGAATAATGGTACCAAATCGTAGTTAGCAAAAACCCTCAGGAACCCAAATCCTATGCGCGCAGTAAGCCCGTACCTAAAAGTATTCATTAAAAAATCAGAACGCTGTTTGTCTTTGTATTTCTGACCATCAAGTTCGTATTTTTGCTTTGACCACGACCTGATTTTTACCTTACCAACAACTCCACCACTAATGTAGAAATTTGGTTTATGAAGCTGTATTTCGAGCAACAAAGGCATGGTAAAACTCCAAGTGGCAATTTTATTTTTATCAAAAGAAACATCTGGCATTTCTGTTGCAACAATGGTATTATCAATCTCCTCGAGTTTTACATTATTGCGTAAGTGGTAATTGTTAAAATCTGTACCTAAACCAGTTACAATGCCAATATTTTTACCAAACGGAATGTTGTACTCCGCAAAATTAATTGTAAATCCCCAAGAGCGTCCAGCATCTAACTCAAAATTTACATCATCACCTTCAAATGTAAACTCGTAATCTTTGTTAACATAGTTGTTTAAGCCTAATTCAAAACCAGCCCAGTGTCCCCTGAACTTTTTCTTTTTCCCAAATGGCGATAAATTATCCCAATCTCTTGGCCAGTCATTGTCAAAATCCCAGTCGAATTCTTCTTTTTTTGTCCAGTCAGGATCGTTTTCCCAATCTAAATCCTCATCAAATTCGTTTTCTAACTCCTTGTCAATTCCTTCAATTCCTTTTTCCAGGGCTCTTACCTCTTTTTCCAGCTCTTTTATATTTTCTTCACTTTCTTTTTGTAGAAGCTCTAATTCAAGTCTTTTTCTTTGTGCCTCATCTTTTTTCAGCTCCTCCTCTTCAGACTTAATAACATCCTCATTTTCATCTAGTTGCTGCTCTCTTTTCTCGAGCAACTCTCTTTGTTTTTCAAGCTCCTTTTCCTTTTCTTCAAGCAGTTTTTCAAATTCCTCCTTCCCTTTTTCAAGTTTTTCTTTTTTCGTTTTATCTTCTTTGTTATCAATAATAATAACCTTAGTATCTCCTATTTTAATTTTGGTGGTATCACTTTCTTGTGCATATATATTTAATCCCCAAAATAATGCTCCAATAATAAAAATTGTCTTTTTCATAGTTTTAAAAATATGTTTGTTATTTTATCCTATGACGGAAAGGGTAATTATTTTGTTACAAAAAAATAAAACCTTTTGTTCATTCATAAAACAGTTACTATTAATTTGATTCAAATCCCCAAAATATGAAAATAACTATATGCAAGAAAATGAAAGCAAGTAGGTAAAAATTACGGGTGGAAATTCTTTTATTCTAAAAACAGTATAAATACCGATCGGTATTTTGTCGATAAGATTATTTACTTTTACACAAAAAATGAAGCGCAATCCAGAACAAACATCTTCTTACATTATTGATAAAGTAGCCCCTGTTTTTAACAAAAAGGGCTATGTAGGCACCAGTTTGTCTGATTTAAACCAGGTTACCCAACTAACAAAAGGTGCTATATATTGCAATTTTAACAATAAGGAAGATTTAGCATTAAACGCTTTTAGGTACAATGTGAAAAAGATACTTGGCCCGCTACAAAACGCCATAGAAAGTGAAAAAAGTAGCATTGGTAAATTATTGGCAATGACAGCCTTTTATCGTAATTACTACAAAGTATCAATGGTAAATGGTGGTTGCCCAATTTTAAATGTTGGAATTGATGCTAAATATAATAATCCGGAGTTGTTTAAAGCAGCGAAGGAGGAGTCCTTAAAATTATTAAAGGGTTTGAATTTGATTATTAGTCGTGGAATAAGCAATGGTGAGATAAAGGAGGATGTTGATCCGAGAGTTTACGCCCAGAACATATATTCCATGATTGAAGGAAGTGTTTTTATGGCCGCAACACATGAAAATAATGAATACATGAATAATATGCTGGATCATGTAAAAGATTTAATTTTAAACAAACTAAAGAAGTAATATTTTTTTACAACATTTGATACCGATCGGTATTTACGCTAAGCCAGTTTGAAATATTGTAAATTGAAATTTAAAAATGGCTTTGTATATGCCGATTGACTGGCAGTTTTGGTTTGCAAGTTTTCGAAGCAAACCAATTACTAACAGCGGTTCGGTATAACTAAAACTAAAAACGATGAATAAGATTTTAGAAAAACTAACCAAAGTACGGTTTCAGGATTGCGATCCATTTAATCATTTAAATAATTCAAGCTATATTGATTATTTTATGAATGCTCGTGAGGATCAAATACTTGAGAATTATAATTTAGATATTTACGAACACTTGCGAACCACCGGACAAGCCTGGGTCGTTGCATCCAATCAAATAAGCTATCTGAAACCTGCCATGATGAATGAAACCATTCTAATTGAGTCAAAACTGATTTATTACAACATCAAAAGCTTATTGGTAGAAATGCAAATGTGGGATAAAAACCGAAATCAGCTAAAAGCCATTTTTTGGTCAAAATTTGTTTATTTCAGCACTAAAACACAACAATCTGTTCAACATGCAAATGAATTAGTTGATCTATTTAAACAGATAGTTGTTCCGGTTGAGCAAAAAATCTTTGAAGAGAGGTGTCTGTTTATTTTGAAAACTATCAAAGAGCGTAGTATTCAAAAGATGACAACCTAATTAAAAAGCCTACGAAATGGATATTTTAATGCATGAAACCTGGTTGAGGAGTCATGCATTTTATTTTTCTGGCTTATTGCAATATTTTTGGCAAACTCATTTGGTTCAGTTTTTTTCAAATGTTACCATTTAATTGTATTGTTTTAATTTTTTGTGCTTCTTTGTGCTTTATTGCCATGGTGGCAAAGTATCGCCACTTAATTTATAAGTGTAAGATAATCAGCGAATTGTAGTTGATTCTTTATTGATAAACGAATACCTATCTATGCAAATAAATAAACGAAAAGTTTTAAAAATTGGGATAAAATCACTTGCAATAGCAGTTTTATCAGCTCTATTGCTTTTCCTGGTTTTGTTTTTATCAGTTTACTGGGGCGCATTTGGCCCTCTACCTCAAAAAAATGAACTTTCAGGCATCCGCAACGAGCAGGCTTCATTGGTTTTTTCAGCTGATGGGGTTTTAATCGGTAAATTTTTTGCTGAAAACCGCACTAATATTAAGCAAGAGGAGGTTCCTGAACATTTGAAAAACGCTTTAATTGCAACGGAAGACAAACGTTTTTTTAGTCACAAAGGTTACGATACGCGAAGTTATTTCCGGGTGTTTTTTAGAAGTTTGTTAATGCGCGACAGGGCTGGCGGAGGAGGTAGTACACTTACGCAACAACTTGTGAAAAATTTATATGGGCGAAAGGATCATGGTTGGTTAAGTATGCCCGTGAACAAAATCAGGGAAGCTATCATTGCTACCCGAATGGAAGACATTTATAATAAAGAAGAACTTCTTTTGCTGTATCTAAACTCAGTGCCTTTTGGCGAAGATGCTTATGGTATTGAGTCGGCAGCGCGTCGTTTTTTTAACAAACCGGCAAGTCAGTTACAGGTGCAGGAGTCTGCTGTTTTGATTGGTATGCTAAAGGCGAATACCTATTTTAATCCACATTTAAACCCCGAGAACTCATTTTCCCGAAGAAATGTGGTACTCAATCAAATGAAAAAAGTGGATTACCTCACAAAGGAAGAAGCTGACAGTTTAAAAAAACTACCACTTGGTTTAAACTATGAAAACCTTAGCCAAAATGTTCCGGCAGGTTATTTTGTACACCATGTAAAAAATAAGGCCATTGAGCTGATTGATTCAATTAATAATGCCAGTGGGAAAGAATATGATATTGAAAAAGATGGTCTAAAAATATATACCACATTAAACATGCTGGTTCAGAATTTTAGTAAGTTGGCTATAAAAAAACATCTTGCTGAAATGCAAAAACAATTGGATAAACAGCTTGAGAATTATCGGTTTAAAAAAAGATGGTATAAAGAACAAGAAAAACACCTCTCGGAAGCAGACCTGAAAAAACGAAAAGTTGAACTGTTTGGTTGGGAAGGAGTTGAAGCAAAAGAAGTTAGCAAACTGGATAGTTTATGGCATTATTATAAAATGTTGAATGCTTCAGTGCTTATTACCAATCCTAAAAACGGGGCAGTAATAACCTGGATTGGAGGGAATGATTATCGCACCCTTCCCTTTGATATGGTGTTGTCGCACAGGCAGGTAGCTTCTGCATTTAAGCCGGTTTTATACGCTACAGCGCTGGAAAACGGAATCCCACCTTGTACTTATCTCGAGAACAAAGAAAAAGAATATCCTGAATATGATAACTGGACACCAAAAAATGCAAATTTAAAATCTACACCAGACAGTAGCATAGCTATGTGGTATGCATTGTCGAGATCGATGAATATTCCTTCGGTTGAGTTGTACTTTAAAACAGGCGGAAAAAGTTTAATTGAAAAATGTAAAAAACTGCATTTTCCCGAAATTAATGATTCGACCCCTTCGTTAGCGTTGGGCACACTTGACCTGTCGCTTAGCGAAATTGTTAAGGCCTACGGTTCTTTTGCAAATGGGGGCAAAATGCACGAGCTGGCTATGATTGATAAAATTACCAATGCCGAAGGAAGAGTTATTTACCAGAGAAAAACCGAAGAAGGAGAAGACGTATTTGACCAGGCCACCAGCGAACAAATTACGGCTATGTTGCAGCAGGTAATTGCGCAGGGCACAGCTACAAAAATCAGGAACCAATATAAAATAAAAGCCGAATTGGCAGGCAAAACCGGTTCGGCGCAAAATTACAGCAATGCCTGGTTTATGGCCTATACGCCTGATATTGTATTAGGTACCTGGGTAGGTGCAAGTACTCCCGATGTGCATTTTTACAATGGAAGAGGGGCTGGATCTTCATTAGCATTGCCAATTATTGCAGAGGTAATAAAAAATATTGAAAACGATGAAAGGCTCAAAAAAGCTTACCTGACCACCTTTGAACTGCCTGATGAGTTGTATTCATTTCTGGATTGCAAGCCTTTCCGCCAAAAAGGGGTCAAAGGCTTTTTTAACCGACTTTTTGGGAAAAAGGAGAAAAAAAACAACTCAGATTCTAATCTTCAGGAAGAAGACAAAAAGAAAAAGCCGTTTTTTAAACGGATTTTTAAGAAATAGGTTTGTTAATTCATAAGGCTTTTGCACACAACAAAAATGTTAATTTATAAGTTATAGATATCGAAAATAGAAACCCAATTCTTAATAACCTGAGTTCGACATAAAATAATTGCACAGTTTAGGTTGATTTTTAGTAGAAATTGGCCTAAATTTTTGAAGGACTATCGGGATAGTTCAATAAAATTTAGGGCGATTTATGCAAAAATTAACTAAATCTAAAAAGAAAAGTCATAATCATACCATCT
>JBNKJW010000027.1:0-99928 GCA_050291445.1 Bacteroidales bacterium
CTAGTGTCATGTCAAGCGTGAAGTTTTGGGTAAAGTGATTTTAATTTGATGCGGGCATCTTTTGTTGTAAACCTCCAATTTATTTTCGCATCTTTATTATTTCTCGCTTCACACCAAGCTGCAACTTCTTGTTTCACTTTCTCTAAATTATCTATTCGTCTATTTAGGCATTGCCCGTTTAGGACGTTTAATTCTATTTCCGCCATATTCAGCCAGCTGCCATGTTTTGGTGTATATATAAATTCAAACCTGTCCCAAATGCGTTTGGCTTCTTTGGGTTCAAATACCTCATATAAAGAAGAAGCATTATGTGTATTTAAATTGTCCATTACTAATGTTATTTTTTCTGCGTCCTTATACCATTGATCCGCTAACTTCTTTATAAAAAACGCCCAATCTTTTTTAGTTTTGGTCGCTTTAACCTCTATATACCTTTTGCCTTTTAAAGGTTCGGTAGCAATAAATATATTGCATACCCCACATCTCTCATACTCAAAGTCTATACGTTGCTCTTTCCCTTTACCCATCTTTAAAGCTTGCCTAATCTCTTTTATCAACTGTTTGGGTGACTCGTCCATACAAACCATTGGTTGCTTTTTGTCATACGGCCTTTTGTAAACATCAAGAACCTGCTCCATATGAGCCACAAATGAGCTATTATTTCGGGGCGATATTAGCCACCCTTTTGCTTTCCAGGGCTTTAATTCGTTTTTTTAAAACGGTACGGACAGTTTCATGTGAAATTGCATCAACATATTTTAATTCTACCATTTTTTCTGAAAGCATACGCAAAGACCATCTATTAAAGCCTTTAGGTGCCTCGCTACAGCTTAATGCTATAAGGTGAGCCTCTACATCCCCGTCTACTTTGGGAGTATATTCACGCTCAGCCTTTTTTCCATACAACGCTGTTTCAAAGCTTTCCATTACAAATTTTTTCCGAAGGTTTTCTATTGTTTTTACAGTTACACCAAGTATGGACGCTACTTCCTCATCTTTCTTCCCTTTTCCTTTTTCTCCTTCGTCTACATTTAACAAAATATAGGCATTTCTAATTAGCATCGCACTACGTTTGCTATTTCTGGTAATTTCTTTTAATAATTCAATTTCTGAGGCAGTTAATGTGACCTTGTATTTTTTCATGTTTTTTCCTCAAAGATATATTTTTTTACCAGAAGTATCACACTTGACATGACACTAGGTGTTTTTATTGTTTTTTTGATTGCAAATTAATGTTTCCATTATCATCACAGTTGTATTTTTCCCAATAACCATCAGCTGTTTCAAACTTAATCAAACCGTTGCAGGCATCACTACCTTCCCAGGTAATCTTTGACCAGTTTTTGCTCCATCCGGGGTGATTCATTAACAGTTGCATGTTACCACCTTTATCGATACGATAGATTTGACCAATTCCTGCATCTTTGTCGTAGAACAGTATTTTATCATCAAAGTTGGATCCAAGGCAACCTACCCTAAGAATGGTGTGCCAGTTTTTAGACCAGCCACAGTGTTTTTTCAAATAAATACCGTTTCTATAAAATGTTCCACAACCGGCAGTTCGGTCATAGTCAACGGTAACAGGCACTACTTCGGCATTGGTAAGTTCCCATTTAGCGCTTGCCCAACCAGGTTGGATGGCTGTACACTGTAAACTGCCGCTTTCTACATTAAGATAAGTTTCTTTCCACCTGTTTTTTATCCTCACAAAGTTACCCTCGTGTAAAACTTCCCACATGGCACTATGCCAACCAGGTGCAATTTGCGTGCATTGCAAATTTCCAGACTCTACATTTAAATAGGTGCCTTTCCACCTGTTTTTTATTTTTACATAATTACCTTCTGATGGTTCAAATTCCCACATGGCACTGTGCCAACCTGGTAAAATATTTCCGCAGGTAAGGCCTTGTTCAATATTGATGTACGTGTTTTTCCAAAGGTTTTTAATTTTATTAAACCCACCTGCATTATTATTGCTGGTTGCAGTAGGTATTCTGCTGTTAATTAGTTTGTTATACAGTTTGTCTTTTAACCTCAAGTATTCCTGTTTTCTTTCCATGATTTTGGTCCTGAATATCCGGCCTCCATCTTCAGCCCACTTTTGTTCAACAAAGTAGCCAACATAATCTTTGTCTTCCATAATGTTATTCCAGTTGGCTTCAATGTTTTTGGTCAGTGTTTCCCATTCTGGTCCAAAATATTCTAAGCGCATCCTTTTTGTATCAGCCTCAGTTTCGCCATAAATTTTCACTAATTCACCAATAACCCTGTCGTGGAAAGTTTGAATTGAATTTATAGAGTTCGGCAGTACTTTGTCAACGAGAAAATTCGCCCTATCTGGGACACAATGCCTACGACAGTATTTCTCACCTAATTCATTGTTTTTGGCATATTTCAAGCCTAAATGACCATGCTGAGCTTTAGTGAGGCCTAAGGTTACATATTTTTTCACCATGCTTGAACTTTTGCCAATAGCTGCGCTTGCTACTCTACCTGCTTCTTTCACCCCGGTACTGACTGCATTAATAACTGCTGCTGCTTCCGGCCCTGTAACTTTAATTATCTCTTCAATTATTTTATCTTTAATGCTCTGGAAGTCCAGCGAACCTTCAAAGGCAAACTGAATATCTTTGCCTAATACCTTAAAATGACAATCTGTTTTTCCAGCTAATACTAAGTCTTTCGATGCTTCGAGGTGGAGGTATACTTTTCGCACTTCAAAAGTGCTAAGTACTTTTCCCATAATTGGTGCAATAACTTTCACCTTTCTGATTTCTTTCATTATGGCCTCCTTAAAATTGGCATCCATTTTAAAATCTAAATAAAAACCATCATCACCATTCATTTTAAAGTCAAGCTCCCCTTCCATAGCGTTTAGCAATTTTGCTTTTCCTTTTATGGCAAAGCCTTCTTCAATCTCAAACTCACCAACTTCACCACCAGTTGGGGCAAACTGTACCTTTGCATCTTCAATGTACATATCTTGTGGAAATACATCAGGAACTTTTAATTTAAATCCTTCACGTAAGATGCGTGTAAAGTCATTCATGGTTAGTTTATTTCGCTTGGCTATTAAAGCTACTGAGCCATCTGCCGGTGATACTGACAGTCCCATAGCAAATTCTAAATCGAAAAACTTCCCTTGTTCCAAGTAAAATCCAATATTTGTGGGGGTAGGGGAACCAGGTACCCATCCAATTTCCAAGGCTGTGTTGGTCATGCTTATAGAATTATCCGGCAGGAATTTAGATAAACCTATTGGGTTACTCCATGTATCCACCATTGAACCAGCTCCGGTAATTTCCTGACTCACTAAATCGTATTCAAATTCTGTAATTATTTTCAGGTCGGGATCTGAGCTGGTCGGACGCATTCTTAAATGGGTGGTTACATATATAGAGGGACTAAATTCAACTTTACCTTTTTTGTCCTTCCTCTTTTTTTTGGCGTTTGTTTCATGTGCCTGCCTTTCTTCTGGAGCTTTTTCTTTACCAGGGTATTCAATACCCACATTTGCACCAATTTCTATGCTTTCTAAAGTCATTTGTGTACCTATCTTAGGTGCAACATCAATAACAATAGGGGCTTTTGAAAAATCCAAACCTCCTGACAAGGCAAAAGCATTTTTGGCTATAAGAGTACTAATGTGGATTTTAGGTTCGGTAATTTTTAAAGCCTCACACAAGGTTTTTAAAGCTCCTCTAGTATTAGCATTTGCATCCAGAAAAAGTCCTTCAGAGGAAACCTTAATTTTTAGATCTTCAAGACTGAGTTTTGAAATAATCTTGTAGCCTTTAATGTTTTTCAATTGTTCCATCTTAATCTCAGTTTCAAGGCTAACCGGATTTAATGTTCCTTTAAAGTCAAGTTCCCCAATTTTATCAAAGGTAATGCTAAATTTTCCTTCATTTTTAATGTAAGGTAGATTCCCAAAACCAGGAAGATTAATGTACTCATCCTGTGCGAAAACTGTTGTTGCAATTGCAACAACTAATACCAGAAATTTTAAACGCATAGATTGAAATTATTTTAGTTGTTAAACATTGATACACAAAGCAGTTGATTATTGCAACATGAAATTGTTGTTTTATCAATACTTAATAGGTTCTGTTTGTTGGGATGTTTGTTTTGGTCAGATTTGACACTAAATTAGAAACTAATGAATATATCTACAAGGTTATATTTATGTTTTAAAACATGTTCACACAAGGAGAATTATACTTGAGAGGTAGGTATAGAGTGCATTATTTGACTGTAATAGTTATACTTAGCCAGTTTGAAATATTGTAAACCGAAATTTTAAAATGGCTTTGTATATGCCGATCGACTGGCAGTTTTGGTTTGCTCCGCAAGCTTGCAAATCAAATACTAATGGCGATTCGGTATAGCAAGGGGCGTAAGTTACGTTGTCACTAAACTTGCGCCATAAAGGGAACTCAGGTTATTACTTCAAAGTCCGATATTAAACGCAAGATTCATAGAAAAAGCAAAGAGCTGGCAATATTAGTATCAAATATACATTCAAGTATAGCTGGCTTTGCTGCTAAGGAAGAGGTTACATATAAAAGCATATTGGCAAAGAACCCTTATAAAACGAAATTTGTATTTATTTTTCCTGCTTACAATAGTTGGAGCTTTAACGGTTTTCTTTTTGGAAAAGGAATGGGTTAAAAGTATTGTTTACAGAATATTTGTGCCGTGAATATCGATTATATTTTTTTTGACTATCATTCTGACCCTTTCAATTGAAGGTTGGGCTTGCTGGCTGATGATTTTACCCGTATTTTTAATTGGAGCCTCCATTGGCTAGTTAAATAGGTGGTTATTTAAAAGTGTGGAAACTGAATAACCACATGAGCATTTCTGTGCTTGTACTATTGCCCTTCCTACTTGCTCCAATGGAAAGCCTTATTGGGTAGCTTGGGTTATCCTGATTTTTATTCCATTTGTTTTAGAGTTAGCGTTAAAGATGATTATTTAATTTCTTTAACCCTTTCTTTATTAGTGTTTTATTTCGTCTTTTGTAATAGTTTTTGGGTAGTTGTAAACATCTTTTACGCGTTTTTCAGTATTTGCTGTTTCAATCCAGCCCGACCAAACCATAAACCATGACCATTTGGGTTGAACTTCTAAAATATTTGTTTTTGGCAGCTGTCCTACTTCGCCCAGTGCAATTGGTTTTTCACTGGCCAGTTTTAGTAGTTGCTCGTAGTCTTTTTGTTCATAATCAAAATGGTATACATCGGTAGCCAAAATATCAACAAATTTATGACCCGGATAAAAGTTTTTGTAATCAAAAGCTTCATCCTTTGGGATGTCCCTGGGGGCATTGGCATTCCAAACCCAAATAAGATTATTTATTTTATGATGTTCGGTTAACCTTTCATACAATAACTTCCATAATTTGGCATAACCTTCTTTGCCTTTTTTATTGCCCCACCAAAACCATACACCATTCATTTCATGATAGGGCCTCCATAACACCGCTATGTTTTTTTCTTGTATTTTTTTAAGGTGAACTGCTAATGCATCAACCTGGTTGAGCCACCTTTTATGCAATTTTGTTCCTGGCGTAACTAATTCTTTCCACTCTGCATCAGAAAGTTTATCCTGCACACTTTCTTTCCATTTAAACGGGGCATCGTCTGTGGGTTTACCAACATGCCACATCAAGGTAATAATAGCACCCTGCTGATGTTTTTTTACCACTTCATCTACAATTTTAATTCCAGGGTCAACATCTCCATCACTCCAATAGAAATCAGTTCCCCAAATAGCAGGATATTTGCCAGTCAATTCCTTCACCTTATCATAAAACCTGTCAGTTTCGTGGTTGTAGCAGTGTTGTCCCGACAAAATATTATCATCCAATTCGTAAATATATTTCAATAAAGCCCTGGCTTCTTTAGATGCATTTTTGTTAACAGGTTTATTTTGGGCAAGACCCAACATACTAATTCCCAGAATCAAAATTAAGGATAGGTACTTCATGATTTTATTCTTTATTGTAAGGATATCTTTATTTTTTCACCAGTAAAGTCTGATAAAATTTATTACCAAGATCGGGAGAGAAGTTGGAAAGTGCAAATTTATTTAAGAATTGAAAAGGATAAATATGATATAAAATTCACAGCACTCATAAATTACTCACAGTCTGCATGTTGTTTGCATCGTTGACAATTGATTCTATCGAAAGGTGAAATTGCATACCTTAGTATTTACCATATAGTTTTTACTATTACTTGACTATTCAACTTTCAATTAATTAATCAATTTATAACCATGACTTATATTACTACCGACATTCAGCAACCTGGTATTGTTGAGCTACTTTTTTATAAAGGAACTTCCGGGAAAGCACTTTCTAACCTTGCCCAATCTATACTGCATGGGCCGTCTCCTTTGAGCAAAGGCCACAGAGAGTTAATTGCTTCGTATGTTTCGTATTTGAATGAGTGTGAATTTTGTCACGAATCGCATTGTGCAAGTGCTAATGCGCACTTCAACGATAATGGTAAGTTGGTAAATGCGGTTAAAAAGGATTTAGATAATGCCCCTATTTCAGATAAGATGAAAAAGCTTTTGAAAATTGCCGGTCAGGTTCAAAAAAGTGGTCGCCAGGTAACCAACGAACATATTGATGCAGCAAAAAAGGCTGGTACTTCGGATGAAGAAATACATGATACGGTGTTAATTGCAGCAGCTTTTTGCATGTATAACCGATATGTTGATGGATTAGGAACAAGATTACCCGCTGATAATGATGCTTACGTTCCGATGGGAGAAAGGATGGCAAAAAGTGGGTACAAGTATCCTCCGCGTTTCTTAAGAAAGCTGGTATTGAAGATGATGAACAAAAAACCGGTTAAGTTGAAGTAAATAAGTATGTTAAGAATAATTTTAAGTGTTATTTTTGCCGCACTTTTGGCAGTTCCTGTCTATTTGACCAATTTTAGAAATGAACCTGGATCAGAGCTGGTAGCTATAGATTCAGTGATTAAAAAATATGGATTTTATTTTAAGGAAATTTCTGAAGAAGCTGGCGTGAATTTTATTCATCATGCACCCCTGCTTGATGCAAAGTTTGAACCTATTCTACCTCAGATTGCCTCTATGGGAGCTTCGGTTTCAGTAGTTGATTTTGATAAAGACGGATGGAACGATTTTTATGTAACAAACAGCCGAATTGGATATAAAAATGCCCTTTATCATAATCAAAAAAACGGAAGTTTTATTGAGGTTGCGAAAAAAATGGGAGTGGCTGACCAAAACATTGCAGGGAAAGGTGCTTCGATGGGAAGTGTGTGGGCCGACTTTGATAATGATGGTTATGAGGATTTGTTTGTGTACAAGTGGGGGCGACCTGAATTACTAAAAAATGAAAACGGGAAAAGTTTCAAAAATGTAACCAACAAGAGTGGCTTGCCAGCATGGATAAATGCCAACACTGCAATTTGGTTCGATTATAATGCAGATGGGTTAATTGATTTATTTATTGGCGGTTACTATCCAGAAGATATAGATTTATGGAACTTAAAAACGACAAGAATACTAACAGAAAGCTTTGAATATTCGCAAAATGGTGGGCGAAATTATTTATTTAAAAACAAAGGTGACGGAACGTTTGAAGATGTAAGTTTGCAAATGGGCTTGACTTCAACCAGATGGACCTTGGCTGCCGGCGCAATTGATGTGAACAATGATGGTTATCAGGATTTGTTCATTGCTAATGATTATGGCATTAACGAGTTTTATTTTAATGATAAAGGTAAGGAGTTTATTGAACAGGGAAAAGAGGTTTTGGTTGGCATGACCCCCAAAAGTGGCATGAATGTTTCTTTTGGTGATACCCACAATCAGGGTCAATCAGGCATTTACGTTTCAAATATTACAGAACCCGGCATTCTTTTGCAGGGTAACAACTTTTGGATGCCTTATACTAGTGATAAAAAACTGTTGTATGTGAATGCTGCCGGAGATAATGGCATTGAACTGGGTGGATGGAGTTATGGGGCTCAGTTTGCAGACTTTAACAACGATGGCCACATAGATTTGTATGTTGCCAATGGATACATATCAGGAGAAAAAGAAACAAGTTACTGGTACGATTATTCGAAAGTAACCGGAGGGAATGCAGCAATTATTTCAGACATTAAAAACTGGCCTGCTATGAAAGGTAGGAGCCATGCAGGTTTTCAGCAGAACCGGGTTTGGTTAAATAACGGGGCAGGTCATTTTTCTGATGTGGCTAAATACGTTACAAATAATGAAATATACGACAGCCGGGCAGTTGCTGTTGCTGATTTATTTAATAATGGGACGCAGGATGTTATTGTTGCTAATCAAGGCGGCAAGTTATTGATTTACAGTAGTATGACTGATGATGAAAACCATTGGATTGCCTTTGAACTAGAAGGACAAGGCAGTAATAAAAGTGCTATTGGGGCAAAGGTTACATTGTATTGGGATGCTAAGGTACAGTCCCGGGTAATTGATGGTGGAGTAGGATTTTGCTCCCAAAATCAGCGCCGAGTACAGTTTGGTATTGGTCAATCAACAACGGTTGATAGGGCTGTAATTACCTGGCCTAACGGGCAATCGCAGGAGGTTAAAAACCCATCGATTAATAAATTAAACAAAATTACAGAAGAGCAATGAGTGAAACCAACACTATAAAGGTTGAAAAATCGGGAGTTTTAAATATTCGCGAGCTGATTAATTTCAAATATGTTCCTCCGGTTTTTATTACGTTAATATTAATTATTGGGCATTTTAGCTTTGGAATCCTAGAAGGTTATACAGCTATTATTTTAGCCATTTCAACAAGTATTGTGGCCGAATTGGTCTTTTCAAAGTTGGTTGACGGAAAATGGCGAAACATAGCAAGTGCCTATATAACAGGCATTAGCGTTAGTATCCTGATACGCTCTACGTTTCTTTGGCCTTTTGCCCTTGGGGCAGTTATTTCCATTATGTCAAAGTATGTTTTGCGTTTTCGTGGCAGGCATATCTGGAACCCATCCAACCTGGGAGTCTCCTGGATATTGGCATTTTTACCTTCAAGTGCAGCAGGTTTGGGCATTCAGTGGGGGAATAATTTATGGCCCATGCTGGTTATTTGGATACTGGGCTTTTTCATTGTATGGAGGGCAAAACGCTTCCAGGTAACTATCACCTATGTATTAAGTTTTTTGCTGTTTTCATTTTTACGTAGTGTACTAACCGGGGATACATTTCTTGCGGAAATAGCGCCACTTACCGGCCCAATGTATCAGTTGTTTGTCTTTTTTATGATTACCGATCCGGCCACTACCGTTAAAAGCAAAAAAGGACAGGTGCTGGTAGCCTTTCTGGTAGCCCTGGTTGAATTTATTTTTCGTTTAAACGAAATGATTTATGCGCCTTTTTATGCCCTTTGCATTGTTGGGCCAGTGGCAATGGTTATATGTTTGCGCCGGAAGAAAGTGGAAAATGTAATACCGATTTAACTTTCAAAATAGTCCAATTTCGGCAAAGCCTCACGCATTTACCATTGCAATTTATATTTTGTTTTGGACTAAAATATAAATGCAATTGGTATAAAATAAAAGTTTGTATACCTTACCATTTACCTATATCTGCAAAAATATTTATACTGAACCGCTGTTAGTATTTGGTTTGTTTCGTAAGCTCTCAAACCAAAACTGGTAGTCGATCAACAACCCCCAAACCCGCCAGCTGGCGGAGGCTTTTCTCGTATCAACTTAGGTTTTTTGGTTAAAAAAATTACTTACTACCAATAAAAGAATCAAAACATTCCATGCAATGCTCGCCAAAGCCCCCTGATAGGGGGGACTCTTGCGCCAGCAATTCCCCACAAATCCTTTTTATTTCATCAATAGTCTTTTCAATGTTATTCAAAACTTTATGGTTTGTAAATCGTATTAATGTAATACCAAAGTTCTCCATTTCAGCTGTCCTGTTTTCATCCCATTCTTTATTTTCAATGTTGTTATGGACACCTCCATCAACCTCAATTACTAATTTAATTTTATGACAATAAAAATCAGCTATGAATATATTTATAGGATGTTGCTTTCGAAACCGAAGCCCGTTTATTTGTTTATTTTTCAAATGTTCCCATAAAACCATTTCAGCTTCCGTCATTTTTGCACGAAGCGCTTTTGCTTTTTCAAAAGTAATTGGCTTTGCGCCATAAAACATAGGATAGTCATTGATATTCATAGATTAAATGTACTATTTTTCCGGCATAGCCACAACCCCCAAATCCGCCGGCTGGCGGAGGCTTTACTTACTTCGACTAAAACTCTTTACAAATTTGAAACAAACAACCCCTGTTTTGCAAAATATCCAATGTAATGCACAACAAGTCCCCTTTTAGGGGATTTAGGGGTAAACTACTCTGGCGCAAGCCCCCACAAAAAAAAAGCAAAGAGCCTGAAATCAAACTCTTTGCTTAAAAATATCGTTTCTGTTTAAATAACTGCATTCGCAGTTTACGTGCTGGGTACCTGGCCTTTGCTACGTTGGACACGAGCAAAATGCTCGCGCCAGCGGCAGCCTACAAGCTCGGACCAACCGGGGACGGTCTTATTCAACATGCTAAAACCAGACAAGCATATACTCATTAAAAAAGCCTGGTATCTCTACCAAGCTTTTAATTCTTATCTTATACAGGCCGGAGGCCTTAACTTAAATAGAACAAAGCCATGAGGCTTTGCTCAACTCGTTCATCTTTTAGACCCTACGTTTATCGGGGGGGTATCGAGGGATAAATCCTAAAACAAAGACATATTCAGTGCTATTCCTTGTTATTATTAAACTATCTGAAAAACTTTTCTTACAAATACTATCTCCTGTTTCTAAAAACTCATATAAACTTAGCGATTCTATATCCTTAGAATAGGAATGTACTAAAAAAATCTTTTTTTCCGTATTATTAATTTTAACTACAACGTCCCCTTTTGATTTTCGCAAATATGTAATTTCCCCATTAAAACAAGACTCATATGTTTGCGTTCTTGGAGACTTCCCATCTTTTGTCTGGTAAACTAGAATGTAAGTAATAAAAAGCAACCCAAAAATTACACTTCCAATAGTAAGAATATATAATGATAATCTATATAGTTTATCATTACGCCATTT
Organism: Bacteroidales bacterium; assembly: GCA_050291445.1. GTDB lineage: Bacteria > Bacteroidota > Bacteroidia > Bacteroidales > NBLH01 > NBLH01. Next base: position 11,146 of record JBNKJW010000027.1, read on the forward strand.
ATTGAGAAAAATCTCATCATAGTTCTTCATAGCATCTATTCAAAAGTTATAATACCTCCAATATTTAAGGAGCCACCAACAAGAAATGCAGGGAAACCGCCCCCTAATGTAAAACCTCGACTAAGAGTGAAACCACCACCATTTATGTTCGGCCCCCATGAAGCACACGCACCAAAATCAAATCCACTTATATTGCCACTTAATCCGCCTGAAATACTAAGACCTTCAAATCGTGGAAAATCAATCTCACTTATAGGTCCAATATAATTTATTCCTTCAACTTTTATTCCAGCATTAATATCAATACCAGCACCAAAGGCAGCTTGACCATAAGTTCTCGCCATTCCAATCTTAGGCCCTCGATTTAGAATAATAACTCCTGCTTCCCCTTCACCTCCATTTCCTGTAGTTACATTTACATTAAAACTTATTGCCCAGGCATCTGGATATAAGAATCTTCCTAATTTGCTATTATGAAAACTATCAGGATCTTTTAGCCAACTTAGAGCAGTATAAGGAGTAATGTTTACTCCTTCCTTGAGTCCACTTCCTAAATGCTCCCACCCTGGTTTAGGAGCGCTTCCATCGAACCATTTAATTTCTCCAGTCTTTTTATTCTGATAAAAATCATCACCAGGTCCATCATAAAGACTTGACTCTAGCGAATTTAATATCTCTTGTTCATAGTTAAATTGATTCTCTTTGTAAATGTTATCTAAAAAATCTGAATATTCCCTCATATCTTTTTTCAATCCTACCGAACCCATCGAATTCCACCCATTTATCCCTGCCGAAGTCATTGATACAACATCTATTGTTGTCCATTTACCCGGATTAAATTCGCCGCCATTCTGGATTACACCTTTCATATAGGCACTTCCTATTGCCATTAATGCATTAGCAATCCATTCTCCATCCGGATCGGTATATTTTAAAGGATTATTATATACATAAGAGTACCTGTTGTAGTTTTGGGTATACCCAGGGTTTTGCAACTGAGGATCGGGGCTTAGCATGCGCCCCACCACAGGATCGTACAAACGCCCGTTCATATTAATAATACCAAACTCATTCAGGTGTTGATGGAAGGTATACCCCCGGTCAACGATATCAATGGTGCTAATTTCATCATACTCCCAATCTTCAAGGTTTCTTCTGCGGCCCCATGCATCAAAGCGCTGTTCTTGCTGTAATGTGCCAGCATCATTAGTAATAGCTAAAACAGAGCCAAGATAATCGGTATAGGTATAATACATATCTGCATTAGTATTATCAACAACATAAACACCGGCCAATGCTTCGCCACCTGGTATGTAGTACAATTTACGAAAATTTCCGTTATTGTCAATTTCTTCTTCGTAATTACCCATAAGTAAACTGTTCTTGCGCAAGCCCGGTAGCCTTGCCCCAACTAAGGATGATACTCATACGTTTTGATAATTTCACCTTTATGGTTTTTAATTACTAATAACCTTCCTAAATCATCGTATTCGTAATAAGTGGTTTTACCCGAAGGATCAGTTTCGGAGCGCATACCAATTAAAGGATCGTAGGTATAGGAACTAATTAAAGCGTCTTTCATTAAAGCAGTTGCTCTAAGTTCATTGAACAGGGCTATTAAATCCTCTTCATCTGTATCGCCTACACTTTTGGTTTGAATATCATCTAATGATGTTCCAATACTGCTAAGAGCACTGGTTAATAAATCGTAATTAAAATTTTCAATTTTCGCTACAGGATATAAATAATCATAACCCCAGATATAGGTGGTATTGAAATCTTTTTTCAAGTCTACAGTTTGTTTGATGTTGTAATAATAGTCATAATCAAACCTAGCTTGTATTTCGCATCTATCATCTAAATTTAAAAAACTTGTTCCTCGTTGGTAAGACAAATCTGAAATGGGTGATTCTATTTCAAGTTTGTATTTAACACTTGGAATCATCGCATAGATTCCTACTTGATTAGATAATACACCCCCAATAGATAAATATCTTGTTAAACTAGCTCCCAGAATCAGATCATTTTTTTTGTTGATTACTTCAACGGGTACTAAAATATTTCTGGATTCCATTTCTTGTGCTGGCGAATCGCCAGTAAATTCATCTGTGTATCTGTACTCTGTTTTAAACTCATCAGTGCCGGAAATTTTTACTGGCTCATCATTTATATCAAACTCAGCATCGTACCTTGTAAGCTCTTCTACCTGATTTCTGTTGTTATAAGAGTATTCAGTTACCGTTGTTATAGCCTTCTCTTTGTCTCCAGGGGCACTTGCATTGTAATTTATCTCTGTTGTGGATGTTAATTCTATTGCTGATGAATAGTGAATAAATATATTGGCCAAATCTTTCCTCATAAATGCATCTCTCCAAGCATCTACACAGCCAAATAGTGGCCAACAATCAGCATCTCCAATATACTTATATATTCCAAAATTAAAACTCCTTCCATTCAGCCCTTTTACATTTGTTTTATCAGCTATTGCATAATTATTAATTATTTCTTTAACAGGGCCAGTGTTTTTATAAATAATGTGTTTTTTTAGCAATCCTCTTGCAATATCTCGAGATGAAAAATTTTGATAATTCGACTCACTAAAGGCTTCTGTGTATGTTGGAAAGTTTACCCTATACTTAGGTGAAGGGTCATCACCTCTATCATAATCAAATCTTTCACAATTATACCTAAGCCAGTAGGATTTTGGATAAGTAAATGTATGGCCATAACTAATATCTTCATTTAATCCCCCAATATCTAGAATGTCCCCAGAATCATCTTGGCCATCTGTTTTCAGGCTTGTAAATTCAAACCTTTCATAACCATTTTCATTTGGCCCTGCATAGTTTTTAACTTCAACTACATCATAGCCAATTGGTGAACCTTTTGTAAAATCAAGTCCTTCTAAATCATAACTCGATGTAATATTCATTCTGTATATAGTAGACACAAACAGATCTAAATAATCAAATGATCTTTCGCGGCTTATAATGGCTTTGTGTCCAATACTTTTGTAAGCAAATGTTTTTATGTAGGATTGATTTCCATCATTTCGGGTTATTTGCTCAACTCTTTTCACTCCAAAAATAGGATCTTGGCTGTCTGAGTTTTCTTTGGTTGGCTGATATTTGTATTCAACAAAACCTCCGGTGGGGAGTGTTATTTTTTTTAATTGTCCAAAGGAGGTACCAGTATAAAAGGCAGTCAAACCATCCGTAAGCTGATAGTTTTCACTTTTTGCAATTCTAAAAACTATTTGGCTAGAATGATAAGGTATACTATAATTAAGGATTGAGCTCCACATTGAGGTTCTTCTAATAATATTTTCAGGTGAATTGTATTCGAAAATATAGGGAGGAAGGGAAGTTTGGTTTGCACTTTCCCGGATGCTTTTTAAGAAATATCTTTCATAATTGTAGTTTTTTAGCCCTTCCATTACGTATTTCATCATTAGTTCTTTTTCAGGAGGGTTAAACGTTGAAAAATAAACCTGGGCCCTGTTGGCAGGCACGTAATTATCCCCAGGCCTTGGAATATTACAGCCTTTAAATGCAAAAAATTCCATTGGTGAAAATGGGTCTGGAGTAGAACCATCTGCTTTAGCTGAATTGGATAAAATTTTATCATAAACAAGCGAAAAGGCTTTTATTTCTTCATCTGCACTGTTCATTAAAGCTATTCTGGAAATCCGATTTTCGCCAGGTCTATTGCTTGAACCAGTTGATGCAAAAGAAATATAGGTTTGGTTTGTTGCTCTAATTTCGCTTAGAATCCTGGTTTTTGTTTCAATTTTGTTTTGATGAAAAAAATATCTGAGAGGAAATTCAGTTTTTGCATAATCTCTACTATCTTTGCATGCCGTTTCATAATTCAGACAAGAAGGGTAAGTCCCAGTTGGGAGATAATCATCAATAAATTCTATATCACATTCATTGAATCCGAAAATTTCTAATTTCCCAAAGGCCATTAAATGCGGTTTCAGCGCGGCACTTGGTCCAAAATAAGTGTCCTGTAAATCCCATTGAAGGCTTGTAATTGTTTCATAAGCCAGGGTTTGTGGTGCATCAACATAAGAAACCGTGCCTGCATCATCGTAGCTTAAAGTTATTTTATCGCCTGTTTGCGATATAATTTCCCGTAAATACCACTTTGAATTATAGAAATCATCTATTCGAGTTTCTTCTTTTATACTAAAAACATCATAGTCTAAGAAAGGCATTGTTCCTGAAAAATTCCAAAAAGCTGTAGAGCTTAAAGTTGATATTTTAGTTTCTTCAATAGCATTTTCATCATTTCCAAAGGTGTATTTTGTACCATCATCAGTGGTTATGGTAAAACCTGTAAGCTTATCGTCAGCTATGGTTTTATCAATTATCCAGTTTCTGTGTGGCACCATATGAATGTTTTGATCATTATCAAACACAAAATAACCTGAACCACCAGGAAAATTAAAATGAAAAACATCTGGTTGCAAGTCATAATCATCTTCTTGGGCTTTTTTAATGATGTCGCGTTTTTCTTCTACTGTTTTGCTTTCAAAGTCCCTGGCCATGTGGCCATGCACAAAGTAGCCTTTGCCTGGCAACTCATCCGGGTAGCTATTCATTTCGCGCGAGATTTCGCCACCTGCGTTTAGTTTCCAACTAATGCCGAGCCAGCCTCCAATTTCACTTACTCTTACCCCGCCCGAAGCATAGTTGATGGAAACGGGTAGGCTTAGTTGATAGCTTTTTAGCTCGAACAACGGAATGCTATAGGTAGCCATACCAGTATATAAATCGGAACTGCCGGTAACCGGCTTGGCAAATTGTGCGGTAGGTGCATTGCTTAGGCCCATAATATTTTCGGAGATATTTAAATCATTAGGGTCATTTTGGGCAAAGGCACCATTTATAAATGCACTAACAATAAGCACTGTGGCTACTATTCGGTTTTTAAGGTACATGGTGTTCATATTGTTGATTCTTTTTTTTATTTTGTCTTTCCAAGTTTTTACTGCTGCTCCGCGATTACTCGCTATCGCTTATGAGAGAAATTTTATCGCGTGGCATTTTTAATTTTAATGGCTTTTACTCCAACACTTTCTTCTACTTTATTGCTTTGTTTTTTACTTTTCAAGCTCTTCTTTTTTACTTTATTGCCTTAGCTTTTTAAAAGCTAAGCTTTTTTTCTTTGCTTTGTTGCCACAAGAGAAGACTCGTGCGGCAACGAGCCAACTCTTTTTTGCTCCGCAATGTTGGCAGTTAAATAAGCTGTTGGCATTTTGGGCACAAATTAAAAACTTGCGCCATATGGAGGTTATTTTGGTCTGTGAGTTTCAATAAATTCACCTTCCCCATCAAAAATCAAAATTTCCACCATTCCTTTCTTTACCTCCTTAACAGCATAAGCTTTTGCATCTGAGATACTTTCCATTACCATATAATAATTCTCACCTTCACTGTTGTAATAACTCCCATCATTATTTAAAACTTTCCCTGTTTTATCGTCAGCACGGATCACGATAGCTTTTCCGCCACCAAGCTTTGGTATCTTCATATCTAAAAGTTTACGATTGTAGAATTAACATTTCTAAAAGTTCCTTTTAATAACCATTCTGATTCACTAACAAATGTTCCAGGCTTGTGAAATAAAGCTATCCGATGAAGATTTGGACTTTTTATCATTGCAGATTTTGGAACTTGAATTTGAAGCAAGGCACCTGTTCCATTTTTTCTGTATGCATAATGCAACCCAACATCTATATCTGTAGTCCATGAAGTTAATCTGCTGTTGATTGTTCCATTATACCCATTATTATGTTTCAATGGATTTGAGTGACCGAAAAAGCCACCTCTTGGTTTAACAACCCCTCTAGTTGCATTAATATATGCAGATTCTGCTGAACTATTCACCCCTCTATAAAGAGTAACCATCTCTTGGCTGGTCTTTTTCGAAAAATTGCTAGAAACATTAAAAAGATTTCTAGATCCTGCAGAAAGCCCGCCTGCGACAAGACCAGGAACTATTTCATAATTTTTCCAATTCGAAAATGAGCTTTTTACTCCACCCCATGTTATTGGTTTAGTTACAGCATCATTTACAAATTGTTTGGCTCCCATTTTCAGATCTACTTCCGCTCGACCAATATCTGATAAAACGTTCTCAAATGCCATTCCAGGGCCATTTTTCATGGCATAACTTCCAAAATCATAACCATAATTTAAAATTCCTGCTGAAACATTATATAATCCACCAATAGTTCCATTATAAAGTAATGACATGAAATTATGCGGTGTATTTGCCCATGAATTGGGCATGTAATCCATATAGGTATAACTAAACTTTTGCAATCCCCACAAATCAATATTGGCAATTGGTTCGTTTTCAGCATAATTGTAAGTACTCACCCAGGCAAATTCTTCAGCTTTAGGGTCAATGCTTGGGAAACGGCCTAATACCGGGTCGTACATCCTAAAACCATAAGCATACCAGTTAAGCTCATGCTCGTTTTGCATTTCTTTGCCATTGTAGAGGTATTTGTTAACTGCATTTTGCAATGGGTCTTGTTGGTAGGAAAGCCCTGCTAACTGGTAACCAAAGGGGTAATAATGGCTTTCTTGTGTAACAATAGCTGTTCCACCACTATTAATTACGGTGGCCCTTACATTCCCTAAATGGTCTTTAATGTAATATTCGTAATCAAAACCACTTCCATTTGGCATCAACCTACCATTATCTGTTAAAATATAGCTTAGTTCTTTATTTTCGTATACAAAAGACCCCACATAGTCGGTTACTTTGCCAATGCTTCCTTCATCGTACACGGTCTGCTGCAGTTTGGTGCCGGCAATGTCGTATAAATAATTAATGTGGTTGTTGCTGCCCATATCAATTTGGGTGGGCAGGTTTAGGTGGTTGTAGTTAATGTTGCCAATGCCTTTGTTGTAGTCGGCTGTCATGTTTCCATTAACATCGTAGCGGTATTCGTGGGTGGTGGGGTCGGTGGCAATTACCTGGTTTTGTTGGCCTATTTCGGTAAATCCTGTAATTTTAGCGCGTGGGTCGGTTCCTGTGCCGTTTGCTTCATTTACTTTTATCAATTGGTTACCCAGGTAGTCGTAGTCCAGGTTGTCAATTACACCAAAGCTGCCATCGGCAAACTGGCCATGGCGTGTAAGGGTTTCAATGTTCCCGTTTTTATCATAGCTGTAACTGGTGTTGTAATTATGGCCACTGGCCCCTGAGTAGGTGGCTGTTTCTATTCGCTCCAGTTCATCATAAGTAAATTTATAGCTTTTGGCAGCTGTAAATTTGCTGGAACTCCATAGCATGGCCGAGATATTGCCATTGTATAATGCTGTAGCATCGGCAAAAGGCTCGTTGTAATAAAGGTTTAAGTTAAATAAAGGTTCGGCAATGTCTTTATTAGTGGTATTAAGTCCTGTTAACCAACCCCTTATGTTGTAGCTTAAATTATTTTGGAGCAGGTACTCGTTGGTATTGGTTTGGTGGATGTTTTTTGTGGCCAATTGCCCAATTTCGTTGTAGATATTGTGTTCAATTACCTGTTCAGCCCCATTGTCAACGCTCATTTTCACTTCAAGTAACCTTCCTGCATGGTCATAATCCATTTTTTTAGCAATGGTATGTGCGGCATTTGGGGTGCTGTGCTCATGTTTTGTTTCTACCACCTGTCCCGAAAAGTCGTATTTGTTACTAATAATGTCCAGTCCACCCATGTGGTTTTCTCCGGTGGTTTGTATTACCTGGTATTCATCATCGTAGTAGTTTACGGTAGTTAGCCATTCCTCGGTGCCAGGTATCCGGGTTTCGGTATAGGTAACCAGGCCCTTAATGTTTTTGTTGTAGCCTTCACCCAAGCCAAAGGCGTCGTTAAAAGGGAATTCTGATAATATTGAGGCAGGGTAGGCATCAGGTAGAACTTCGGGTTCGGTACTATAATACGAGCGGCTTAAGGCCAAATAATCCTCAGAATTAATTAAATCGGAACCATCTGAACCATAGGCGGTTTGCATTTGCTCACGGGTTCTGGTGGTGCTTTCGGTATCGGTATAAATACCTGTTGCCAGTGTCCAGCCTAAATCGTTGTATTGGGTAAGCGACCATTGGTTATTTTCATGTAAATTACCATCCTGGCTTAATACAAGTCGGTCTTTTTCGTCGTAAGCCATGTAAACAGGGGCAGCACCTGGTATTTTCTTTTCAATCATTCTGCCATAAATATCATAAATGTAGTAATAGCAGAAGTCATCATCAACGACCCCGGCAGTTTCAGGCGGAATAACACAGCGTAGCAAACCAAAATTATCATACACATAATAGGTCCTGTTGCCTCCCACATCTTTTAAAACTACCTGCCCTTGCGAGTTTTTGTATTCTTTGGTCCATTTTTCGTCTTCATCGGTAATAGTTGTAACCAATAAGCTGTTTACAGGATAGTCATCAACTCTTTCAACCATATCGTTGTTCAAGCTAGTATTACTAATTACTACCCATTTTCTTATTTCAATATCATTGGTGCCATAATCATTGGTTACAACATTTCCACTCCCCAGTTGCCAGTCATCGCCTGGGGCACCAGTAGCCAGCACCCTGTTTAGAGGCGATTCTTCGTATTGTATAGGGATGGTATAGGTTCCATCATCAGGAAACCAATCCTGGCTTCCATAAAAACGATTGTAGTCATCAATTGCCTGGCTTTGCTCTATGTAAACGCCATCGTTGCCGGCTACTGGATAGGGCATGTACTTGGTTGATTCAAGGCCCAACTCATCATAATCAATAATTTGTACCACATCGGCTTTTAAAGGCGAGGCCATCCATTCAATTTTTTGCATTGGGTTTCCTAAACCATTAAAATAACTGATGCTTACATTTTTCTGTTCTACGTTTAATGGAGGAATGCTCTCGACTAAGCGAATGTCTTTTGTTTTAATCAGATTCTCACGTAAAAAGTTTAAAAATAAGGATACTGAGGTAGTGGTTTTGCAGCTGCGGTTGTCGATAAGTACGGAATAAACACCTTCGGATTCCGCTGAATAGCTTGAGCTGTGTGCCCCTTCAATAGGTTCGCCATCTTTGGACCAGGTATAATCATAATTTTCACCGGTGGCAGCTTGTATCTCGATAGTTTGGCCAGGAAGAATTACGCTTGTACCATCAGGGGAAAGGGTTGGATCGGGGTTGGGCACTATATCAATTGGTGTATTGGGATCAAGCTCCGCAATTACATTACTCCCGTTAATTACACATTTATTAGCCACAGAGTTTATTTTGGCGGTTAAGGAAACACCATAACCTTCTTCAAATTTATTGGTCGCAAAATATTTTTCGGTGGAAGATTCCACATATTGTCCTGCAGTGTTGGTAAGTTCCCAACTATAATCAGTAATCTTTCCATTTGAGTTGGCCGAAAAGGTCAAGTTATCATTTCCGCAGACAAAAATTTTGTCGGGACTTATGTCTAAACTCGGTGGTTCAGAAGGTTGTACAGTAACCTCTACTACATCAAACTTATCACCAACCAGGCAACTACTTGGTAAGTTACCTACATCGCACCTAACTGTAAAAGTACCCGATGGGTTTGGAATAACAAATGTCTGCGGGTTGCCATCTAAATCATCAAAAGATCCGAGGCTTGAATCCCAATTAAAAGTAATATTTCCAAAAGGAGGAACTGTTCTTACATAAAAACCCGCTTCAGGGTGGTGTGTACAGACCATGTTGGGAGCTGAAACTTCAACAGTAAAATCTTTTGATTCGTGCACCTCAAATTCTATTTCATTAGAGGTAAAGGTTTCGGGATTAACACAAGCCCCGGTTGCATAAACTTGCACATAAGCAGTGTGGTTGCCTGGCAAAAGATCATAACCTGGTGCATAACTATCGCTGGTTACACCATCAATTTGGTTTCCATCAATAAACCATGTATAAACCGGTCCATATTCCAAATCTCGTGAGCTTGTGGTTAATTCTAAATTATGCTGGCATCCTGAAGTAATATCATCTAATGTTACACTTGGGTGTTTTACAGTAATGGGCGCCCCGCTAAAAGCAGTAAGGTTACCAGAAGCAGTACACTCTGCATCACTACCCTGCACATAGGCAGATACAGACAAATAATCATCCTGCTGGTAATTGTTTGTTGTAAAAGTATTTGTTGTTGTTACAACGGATTCTCTGCCATTAAGATCCCACGTATAACTTTGAACTGTTCCATTTGACTCTGCTTTAAAAGTAATTGACTCGCCTGCGCAAATAAATATTTTATTGGGATTTACAGTAAGAGTGGCATCTTCTCTGTTTTCATGAAGTATCTTGGCTTGTCCTTCTATTTTAGCACTTTCGCCACATTCGTTTTCTGCTGTAACATAAAAATTTGTAGTAGTATAAATATCCTGAGAATACTTAGTAATATGGTATTGTGGATTGTTTTCATCAATGATTCTTTCGTGCTGTAATAATGCACCTTCAGCAGTATACCAATTATGACGGTCTACTTCACTTCCGTTTAAACTGAAAGCCGTGAGCGTTAAATTAGCCCACCCGCATTCGTTCTGAGCATCACTTACGGAGGGAGGAGCAGGTGGAGTATTTACACTGACAATGATTTCTTCAGAGATATCTGTAGTGTTATAAATACAACTTGTTCCGCTAACAGTGATCTCACATTTAACTTTCTCACCACCTGAAAAGTTTTCTGAGCTGAATTTATTGTTATTAGTTCCTACTTCTGAATTATTAACATACCACTTATATGCAACTGTTGCTCCTGAAACATCATCAGGAGCAGCAGTAAATTCTATATTATCGCCCTGACAGATAAGATTACTTGGGTAAGCCGAAATAGTGACTTCAGGATGAAGTTTATTCTTCACATTTAAATTAATAGGTAGAGATTCTGCATACGGATTGTTGTTTGTTAAACATGCAGCACTACTGGTTAAATGGACGGTAAATTCATCTCCATTAACCATAGTTCTTGAAATATAGCTTTCCCCAGTTCCTACTTGTGCACCACTCTTGTTTCTCCAGATGTAGGTCGGGTTATTGCCTTGGTTTAAGGGACTTGCTTTTAACGTTACCTCGTCTCCCTGGCAAATTGAGAGAGTCATTCCTTCAGGTCCTCCAGCAGCAGCAGGCACTGAACTAATGCTAACATGAGGAGTTACTGGTGAACTTACACTTATATTTATTTGAGTCCTGTTACTTTCAACAGAATTATTACATACTGCTGAAACATACAGGGTGGTATTTCCTTTAAAAGTAGTAGTATATGAAGTGGCATAAGGTTGAGTGTTTTCTTCTTTAATATAATAATCATTAATTAAACTACCATCGCTCTTGTACCATTTATGAGAAGTTACATTGGTTTCACCTGGTGCTGATGAAGCCTGGAGTTTTTTGGAGGTATTGTAACATACAGGCACATTAGAAGAACTGCCTGGAGGATTGCAAGAAATAACTGTAAAAGTTTTTGATGCACTAGATGTTGACCACAATTGAGAACTACTGTTGTATGCTCTTAAATAACGTGTATAATTACCTACCCCATTAACTGTGTGTGTAGAACTTCCATAATTCATACTTTTGCCAGTGGATGAAGTTTGCCAGTACCAGCTTATACCAGATGGAGGTGTTCCATGCCATCGAATAGTGGTAGAACCATTATTTTGGGTTACTGTTGACGAGATTGTTGGAGTTGGTGGAGGAACAGGTGCACCTTGGGTTACAACAAAAGACTTGCCTCCAACATCAAGCGTTGCAGTTCTGGTCGAACCGGTGTTATTGGGTTGGCAAGTAAGAGTTATTGTTGCATTGCCACTTCCATACGCGGGGCTACAACTTATCCAGGAAGGACTACCAATCCCCCAGTAAGAACTTGAATAAAGGGAGAATTTTGTTGAACCTCCGCTATATCCAAAAATATGGGATGAGGGTGATATCCCCGACACCTGACTGTATAAAGTTTGCGTTAATAGTAAGTATATTGCAATTAGGCTAACTATTTTTATTCCCTTCATAATTTCTAGGATTAATAATTGATGGTAATTGTTGTTTAATTTGGTTATTGGTGAATGATTTTAAACTCTTTTATGCTTTCACCCTCAAATACCCTAAGTATGTATATGCCTTTTGGTAAATTTGACAACTCAACTTTATGAGGGGAACTATTAATGCTCTCAATGGACTTTATTTTATTTCCATTAATGTCAAATAATGCCATGCTTTTTATTTTCTGCGGGATTGAAACAGATATAAAAAACACACCATTGTTAGGATTTGGATATACATTATATCCCGAGGACTTCAATGCTTCATCTTGATGCTCTGAAAGTAAAAGTGTATTTTCATTATTATTATTTGCTATACCTCTGCCAGAACGACCAACAGTAAGAGTTATTTCATCATTACCAACACACCCATTTTCATCAGTTACAAGTAAACTGTATACTGTTGTTACGGAAATTGAATTGCCTTCCACTGTTAATGTACTTTCAGTGGAGTTATTACTCCAAAGGTAAGATTCAAAAGTTCCTACTGTACCCAGTACATATGTTTCCCTGCTGCTAACATTGATGTCAGGGCCGAGGTCAACAATTGGGTTTGGTGAAATTGTTACATCAACAGAACCAGTTGAAGTACAGCCATTTGCATAACTTGCTGTTATGGTGTAGTTGCCAGGTGTTGAGACCGTTAGTGTCCTTGAGCCTTCAATGCCATTCCAGATATAAGTATCAAAACCAGGGCCTGCATCAATGGTATATGTGCTCCCAGCACAAATGTTTTTCACATCATCACCTAAGTCAACTACAGGAAATGCTCCGCAATCCACTGGTTCTACAAGTTCTATTAATTCTCCATAAAAAACATCCTGGTAATTTTGGTTGTTAATTGATTTATCAATCAGGTTAAAGTTAGTGGAGAATTGTCCTCCTATAAACAAACTTTTTTCAGATATGGAATAGCCAATTTGTGTTTGATCTTCATAGTCACCACCTGCTTTTGTCATTGTCTCCTCGTTACCTTCGGTATCAAAACGCCCCACAAAAATGTCTTTTGACTGTTTGAGAGAATTAATGGGAGTTGCGCCTCCTTTTAATTCTCCTTTATAAGTTCCATTTAGGTAGAATTTATTATTTTCAGCCATTGCAATTGATGAACTGTAATTACTGGAGTTTCCACCCAGTTCTTTAGCCCAATTTAATTCACCATCTGCTGCAGCATAACTGGCTAAAAAAACCTCATTAGATTTGGTCGTCTCAATTGTTGTGGTGGTTGCTGAGAAAAAGGAAATCTCATCTTTAAAATCTCCTGCTATCAATACATTCCCGTTTTGATCAAGTGAAATACAGTTGGCTTCATCATTATAATAGCTGCCGGCAACTTTTAACCATGAAACTGCTCCTGAAGAACTACATTTTGCAACAAAAGCGTCTTTTTTACCGATAGCATCAAAAGCAAAAGCTTCTAAATCAACCCTGTTTTCGAAGTAGCCTGCAAAATAGAGGCTGCTATTATTATCTATCGCAAAATCTTTTAGTACTATAGGATTGACATTATTTAGGTGAAAGCTTTCCTGTAATTCACCACTGGTGTTAAACATTGCTATATAGATGTTTGATTTTGTTTCAGTAGTAAAAGAACTTGTAACTAATGTTATTTGCTTGGAGAAGTTACCTGCAAGCCAAATATTTCCTTCTGCATCTTTTCTAAGGAAAGACTTTTTGGCCGGAGCTGTGCTGCTAAATGCCTTGGTCCATTGATGAGTTCCTGCTGTATTGTATTTTATTAAAAACAAATCAGTAATTCCTGTAGCTGTATATGGGCCACCAATATTTAGTGTCTCACTGAAAGCACCGGTCAGATATATACTATTTTCATTATCGCAAACTATTGAGTAGGCATGTTCATCACCGGTATCACCAATTCTTCTCACCCATTGAACTTGATGCTCTGCATTTGATTTAACCAGAAAAATGTCGCGTTGCCCCAGTGAAGGATAATCATCACCATTAATTGTTATAACATCAGAAAATGATCCTGCAATGTAATAATTACCCTCAGTGTCAAAAGTAATATCAGATAGAATATCCCAACTAGCATTCCCCAAATTTGACAATGATTCTGCTTGAAAGCTTTGGGCTGACACCATGCCAGGTAGGATCATAGCAAGAAACAAAAAGGCGAGGATGGTCAATTTTTTTTTCATATTTGATTTAAATTAATTCAGGTTAGACATTCTTACTACTACCACTACTACAAAATTGATGACTGTATTATTAGAGTTAATAGTTTATTACTAAAATATCCTATGCTATAGAGCGATTTTATTGTACTATTTATTTAAATTTCAACTGCCAAATAACCAAATGGAAAATCATCCAGTAAACAAACGCAAGTATTTATTGAATGCTTTGCATTGACAAATTAGGGGTTGGTGGTTAGCAGGTTGAGATGATACATTTGGTTAATGGGTTAATAACTTCTACTGGGCAAACATAAAGAATACTATCCATATATGCAATACTTTTTTAAGGGGTGGAAGGAATTAGGGTATAACTGGCAGGAATTTGGCAATAAGTGGTAGGGTTTTTAAGATAAGTGGTCTTTGGGATAATACATGATTTTTTTATACGATTATGAGGTAGTTTACACCGACCGCAAATTGACTTTATTCGCTATGCTCATGAGGCTAAAGGTTCTTCATTTACCACGACCCTAAAGGGTGTGAAGAACTTTCTCGGGAGCTTGCGAGTAAAATTAATTCCTAGTTTTGGTGTAAACTACTGCTATTGGTTTTTTTTATGATGTGATCTTTTATTGGGTTAGTATAGATAGATTCCTGTTTTAAATGGAAAGTGTTGAATTGCAATTACATTTAGTCAATTTCTCTATTTTTTGGTTAAAGTTCATCGTATTCAATCTATTAACCTTCTGTTCGAAACATTTGTTACACACCGAAAACAATTCCAAATCCCAGGTATCTGCAAAAACTCTTCCTGCTTTTAGCTCAATACCGTATTCCAATACTTCTTCAAGAGATTGGAGGGTAGGAGGGTGGAAATATTCTTTTTCAGCCATGAAATCCATTGGCCCATTTCCAGCTCTAACGGGGATAACAATACAGCACTCTACACCTGCATTAAAAGCAAAATCAATAGATTTCTTTGCCCAAAAAACTCCTTCTTCTTCTGTCATAAATGGCGGGCGAAGTAAAATAAATGCCCTGCTTTGGATTCCGTTTTTTAAAAGAAACTGAGCAGCATTTGCAAACTCATCCAAAGTCAGATTTTTATTCAATTTCTGAAGAACTCGAGGATGAACTGTTTCCAACCCCATGGCAATCTGTAGTTCAGGTTTTAATATGTCTCTAAAACGAAGGCAATTTTCGTTGGTTAGTTTTGGATGGTTTTCTATTATTAACGATTCAAAATCACTGACCAGATCTGCAATTTTTTGATAATCTTGTTCAGGAATGGCTTTTTTGTCAAAAAAATTACCACTGTTATATAGTTTTAGATGTTTTGCTGGTGGTAATTGTTCCAAAGCCCATTCAATTTGTTTTGGAATGGCTCCAACAGGTACAGGAGTGTCTGTAGTGTTTTTCCATAAATCACACATTAGGCAGCGAAAAGGGCATTCGCTGTTCGTTAAAAAAATAGTGGCAGTATCATCAATACTGCCAGTTATACTTCGTTCTTTTTCAACCAGCCAGGCATAGGGCTTAAGTGGGTCTACTTTGTTTTTTTTGCCACGATTAGCTTTTATCCATTGGTTGTTTATTTCAAAATCTGGGAGAAGCATTTACAGGTAATTGAATAATAAATATTGGTTGAGGATAGTTTGGCTAAAGCCAATTGGAATATAGTTCCTTTTATCCCCTGGCAGAAGCCAGGGACAATTCATGATGTCTGGAATAATTTATAAGCTGCCCTTGGCTTTAGCCAAACTTTGCAGTAATATGCTTTTATTCATACTGCGAATGAAAAGCTTTTCTATAGTCAAGTTCCTTGTCAGGAAACAATTGTGAAAAGATATCCTTTGAAGCTGCCCCATGCTGAAAACGTCTTTTTTCAAAAACGGGCATGTCCATTCCTGTCACAGCTTTTACTCCTTTAGCCACAATATCACCTTTTAGATCATAAAGCTTCTGATGATCCCAATCGGTCATTTCAATAAATGGGATGCCTTCAGATATTTCAATCACATTTGGCAATGTATAGGGACTGAAACCTTCAAATCCTAGTTTATTCCCAGGCGCATAAGTCCGCATATAACCTCGGCTTAAACCACCTGAATAAGTCAATGAGTGTTTGATTGATTCAACACCCCAGCCTTCGTGATATAGCATCAGATTGTTCAATACACTGCGGATAGTCAACTCTGGATTTTCCTCAATGGGATAATCTTTTAGGTTTTCATCGCCGCCATCACCATCAATAATGTATTTCCAGTCGGGATAACGCGAACGGATACCTTTTAGCAAGGACAAATTCATGGTGGCTGATTCGATATCTAATGCCTTGTAATCTTCAACTACTTTAACGGTTTCTTTCCAGTCAAGGTTCAAAATATCCAGTTCAATAGGTTCAAGGAACAACTCCAGGTTTAATGCTTCCAAAAACTTATGGGCTTGCAATAAATCTTCGCCACTTCCATCCACACTCAAAGTAAAAGCTTTTAATCTTGATGGGCTCTCACCTAACTCGCGCAAGGCATGATAAGTAAGCAAAAATACCGAACCACTGTCAATACCTGCTGAAAAAGTCACCCCAATTGGGCCTTTTTGTGCTTTAAATTGTAACCACTTTTTAATCTCCTGGTACAAAGTGCTCATGTAAAGTTCGCCAATTTGTTCATTTGTTTTATTGGTGAGATTGTTACGTTTAGGATTAAAAAAACGTGTATAAACAGGATTAGGATCAGGACACCCTAATAATTCAATTTTAGTAATATAATGAGCAGGAACCATTCTTGTATATGATGGATGGAATTGATCGTCAAGTCCTTCTTCTTTCAAATAGGCATAAATTTCGTCTATTCGTTCACTAATAACTAAACTTGGACCTGCCATTCGCTTTGCAATAAAATAGCGTAGTGGGCAACCTATGGACCTGGCCATTCGAACTGTTTTACCATCAATTGAAACAAGCGAAAACTGTCCGTCGATATTTCTTACTGCATCAACATCGCCAGTTTTCAAAAGTTCAACGGCTTCCTTGTGGCTCATGTTGTAAATGATATTTTTTTTGGGATCTGTAAGATCAATTACTCTTTCTACATAATAATTTTCCATTTCTTTTATTTTTTTATTCTAACCCCTTGAAAGGTATTTATTTTCTTCTGCAAATTTAGGTTATTATCTTATACCAATTACATTTATATTTTAGTCCAAAAGCAAAATATAAATTGCAATGGTAAATGCCGATGCTACTTGAAAATAGTCGAATGAGGCTTTGCCAAAATTGGACTATTTTGAAAGTAAAATCGGAATTACCACAACAGGCACTTTTTCCGTAGTTTTTACTTCCTAATCATTTTTACATTATCTCCTAAGGTTAATCCTTGACCATCAACATAAGTTACCAGTTTGGTTAATGTTTCAATGGCGATTGACTTGTCGCCACAGCACCTTCCTGCACAAGTGAATGCAAATTTTCGGTATTTTGAGTTACTTTCTGTATTTTTTAATATCGAGCTTGGCGTAATCCAACCTTTTTCAACAGATTCTTTCAGCCAGTCTGGTTCGTCCTCATAATCCGACATCTGCATCCATGCCTTAAATGAATTGTCTGTAATGCTTAGTTTAATATGCTTGTACATATTGCCAATATCCACACATCCAACCCAATTTCCCTGAATATTTTTTATCACAGCTTCTTCGTTGTTAATATCAACAGGAACAGTGTTAGAGCAAGCCAGCGTAACTAATAAAAAACCAATAATTAAAACTTTTGGTGGGTAGAGAATTTTTTTCACAATGTATTGACTATCAGTGCTTTATTGTTTCAACATACCTTTTCCTTGCTTTATCTCAATGTATTGGTTTGCTTCAATATTTTTAAACATTTCGTTGCTTCCATCAGACCAAATTACAACTAAGCCATCTACTTTTTTTGCAGTTCCCAGCCCAAAATGAATTCTTGGATCGTTATAAGACAGGTAACTTGTGGCATTTTGATTAATTCGCACTTGTTTTTTACCACCTGCAATAATTGCAACTTTTGCCCCAATGGCGGTTGCCGGGCCGTTTTTACCATAAAGCCTGATGCCCAGCCAATTGTTTTTATTTCCTCCATCGTTTCTGAGCAAGGTGGCCGTTGCTTTTAGGTCAACATGTGAAATAATAACGTCTAAATCTCCATCATTGTCATAATCCCAAATAGCCAGGCTTCGGCCTGAGCGCTTGGTTGAAAAATAGCTGCTTAATTGTGCGCCAACATTTTTAAAATATCCTTTTCCATTATTTTCAAGCAATAATGGGTATTGCAATATTAATTCTTCTGCGGTTCCATTGGCTGATACAATGTCAAGATCGCCATCATTATCATAATCAAAAAAGGCAGCACCCCATTCCCCTTTTCCTATAAAAGCACTGGCAATACCACTTTTAGAAGTAATATCTTCGAAAAACCCATTTCCCAGGTTATGGTACAAGGCACCATATTTTAAGTCGGTTACAAGAATATCAGTAAGTCCATCACCATCAATATCACCAATAGTACCATGCATTGAACCTGTCACCTCACCTTTGTTATTTACTGCAACTCCGCTTGCAACAGCAACCTCTTTAAAAGTGCCCTTATTGTTTTTGAAAAGAAAATTCATCTGGTGATCATTTCCCTGTAACAAGTCCAAATCACCATCATCGTCATAATCAAAAACAGTCAGGCCCATGCATTTTGAATTGGGGTAATAAAGCCCCATTTTTTTTGTAACATCAACAAATTTCCCGTTCGCCTGTTGTTGATAAAGAAATGAAGCTTGTCCTTTATATTCCGAAGGATGGGGCATCATATCAGGGGTGGTGGGTGAAACATATTTTGGGTCAAAAGCCAAAAAATTCCCAACCATTATATCTAATCGGCCATCCAGATTGTAATCCCAAAAAGCGGCTCCAACGCTCCATTTGGTAAACCCATTTAATTTTTCTGATCCTTGCAGGCCTAGTTGATTGGTAATCTCTGTAAAAGTTCCGTTACCATTATTCCTGTAAAATACGTTTGGCCCATAATTTAGCAGGTAAATGTCCTCATCACCATCATTGTCATAATCTACAACAGCAGCTGCCATGCTCCAGTGTTTATCATCCACACCTGCTAATTTAGAAACTTCGGTAAAAGTTCCATTGCCATTATTTTTATAAAGTTTGTTGGAAGTTCCCATGAACACCTTACCTTTTGCATCCGAAATGCCTTCGAGGTAGGTTCCGTTAAGCATATACAAATCAGGCAGTTTGTCGTTGTTGTAATCAATTATACTGATGCCCGATCCACTACTTTCTAAAATATTTTCGTAGGTGTAATCTCCAAATGTATATTTAAAATTGATACCAGACTGTTTTGTTACCTCAGTGAACGCTACAGTCGTTTTTTGTGCTGGAAGCCACATAGAGACAGATGACAATAATAATAACAGCATATAGCGATATAAACTCATAACCTTTGAACATTTTAATAATTTCATCAAACTAAATTTTGGGTGTTAAGGTAATATTTTGACATAAGCCAAATTCTTTATTATTTACAAAGAGGCTGTCTAAAAAGTGCAAAAAGAACGTCATTGCGATGAGGGACGAAGAAGCAACTTTGAAGGACTTAGTGAAATTAATCTTTTGAAATACAGAGTGTTATGTTTATGTGTTCCTTCGTTTCGCATGGAATGACGGCTTTTTAGACGGCTTTGATACTCATTTCAACTATCATATTATCCAATAAAAACTAAGGGTTGTACTCAATTAATTTAAGAGCACCATCATTTATCGCAAACAAAAATGCCTCTTTCCCTGAAGCCAATTTTATTTTTCTAATCGCTTTTACCTCACCTTTTACCATCAACCGACTTTCAGCTGGCGTAATTGCCTTGATTTTGCCCTTTTCATTTGATGTTAAAATTAAACCTATACTGGCATCATTTCTTGGTGTTTCTACTTCGGTATTGTATAAATTACCGGCAACTATAAACGCTGGCGTGTTTTTGTATTTAAACTTAACCATATCGTTAATCGACGATAATTGAGCCCAGTTAGGAAGTTGGTGCATTTCAAACTGACCTTTGCCCTTATTTTCTATCCAATAACTTGCAAAGGTGTTTGCCTGGTAATGTAATGAGTTTTCTAACATTTGCGCCCCATAAACATCGGCTAGTGTTGCTGATGAAAATTGCTCATGATTTTGATACCGTTGTTTTAATACTGGCACCTGTTTCGAGGAGGCGTCTAAATCTCTTAATGGATAAGCAATTTCATTTTCGGTATGATATAGTACAATATCTTGTTTGCCATCCACATTAAAATCGTTTGAATAAATGCCAAATGGTTCTTTTTCGCTGGTTTTATATTTGAAATTTAGTCCCAGGTTACCAACAAGATAATCATTGTCGCCATCACCATCAATATCGGCACTGTTGATACTATACCACCAGCCTAAAGTTTTGCCAAAACCGAGTTTTTCTGTTACATCAATAAACTTATTCGATGAGTTTTCAAAGAACCTAATATTCATCCATTCGCCAACGATGATAAGATCCTGGTCTCCATCAGTATCAAAATCGTCCCAAACAGCATCTGTTACAAGCCCTAGTTTGGTTAAATCTGGTGCAATTTGCCCTGTAACATCCACAAATTTAACTTCAGTTCCCTTTTTTCCGTTATTTTGTAAAATATAGCTGTTTGCTGGAGTTGGATATTGCCCTGAAACAATTCTTCCACCAACAAATAAATCCAAATCACCATCTTTATCATAATCTGCTGCTTTAACACACTTACCACTTTGCTTAATTCCTGCAGGAAGACTGTTTTCGCTTAAAATAAAGCCGTTTTCTGTATTAAGGTACAAGCGGTCGTTGTATTTTACACTATTTCTGCTATCATTACCTCCTGTTACCACATACAAATCGAGTTTGCCATCACCATTAGCATCAAATAGTAAAGCACCAGTATCCTCATAAATTGAATCGTTTATCCATGGGCCTGATAGTTCAGTAAAAGTTCCTTTTAGTGTTTGAATATACATAGCGCCAGCAGAGTTGGCTGCATTTCCTACAAAAAAGTCATCTAATCCATCGCCATTTACATCCCCTATGGCCAACCCCGGGCCAAGGTGTGAATTTTTATAAGGAAGCAGGGGTTCAAATTTGTAATCATTATAAACATCTTCTTTATGGATAAATGCAATTCCTGAACTAATTGTAATGTCCTCAAAATCAGGTTTTTGAGTAGAATTGCTTTTTTCTGAATCAGTTGCCTTTTTATAATCCAGTTCAAGTGTTTGGTCTGCTTTTATGTTAGTCTGCACTTGTTTCTTACCATCTGGCCAGGTGATGACCAACTCATCAATAACCGATTTTTCTGCCAAACCAAAGTGAAAGTAAGGAGGCATACTTGATTGATACCCTCTGGTTAATGTTAGTTCCTGCATTTGTTTTACATCACCGGTTTTAATATTAATGATGCTGCCTAACCCAAATTTGTTATTTTCAGGGCCTTTTAGTTTTATTTTCAGATAATGTGTGTTTTCATTAGCAGCCCTGTTTTCATAGAGGAAAGAAACCTTGTTTACATTGCTAAGGACAATGTCAAGGTCGCCATCGTTGTCAAAATCGCCATAGGCCATACCGTTTGATAAAGTTGGGTCTTTAAAACCCCATGAATCTGTTTTATCTTCAAAGGTCAAATCCCCGGTATTTTTAAATGCATAATTTTTAACTGGTGTACTAGGGAACAATTCCGGGCGGTATTCATGTTTTTCCTTAAAATAAATCCCACTGCTCGAACCAGATAAAACATCCCTGTTGTTAATATCTCTTAAAACCCCATTGGTAACAAATAAGTCAACTTTAGCGTCGTTGTCCATATCTAAAAAAGTGCCGCCCCAGCTCCAGTCGGTATAGCATGTCTCAGTAAACAAAGAGATATTGCTGTATATAGGAAGGCTATCATAAATTCCATTATTGATTTGTAGAGAACTATGCATGTGTTGGTGGTGAAAACCAAATTCAAGGCTTCTGTCAAAGGTCTCCTGTCTCATTGGAACAACATTCATCATGCGTCTAAAATGGCCTTTGGGTGTCATGTCAATCTGGTAAACATCCAACAATCCATCATTATTGATATCGGCTGCATCAAAGCCCATTCCAAATATGGAGGTTTGAAAGGTAGCATCTTTCACTACCTCTTTAAAAGTACCATCACCATTATTGATGTAAAAAAAATCAGGCGGGTTAAAATCATTAGAAATATAAAAATCTTTCCAACCATCTCTGTTAAAGTCCATTGCAACTATACCAATTGACATTCCAAAGTTCTGTACCCCTGCTTCTTTGGTAACATTTGTAAAAGTGCCATCACCATTATTTCTATACAAGTGTCCTGATTCTTCTGGCTTGTTTTCATCCATTTTTGTACGATAGAATTCATCGCCCATACTAACCAGCACAATTGGGTAGTTGGCAACAAATAAATCAAGAAACCCATCATTGTTGTAATCAAAAAAAGTAGCCTGAATAGATGAACTTTTATCTGCAATCCCATAACTTTCAGCACATTCTGTGAAAGTATTATCTTTGTTATTTAAAAATAACATGTTTTGGGTTGGTTCAAATTTACCAGAAACACATACATAGATATCCAACCAACCATCATTGTTAATATCGACCATTGTTGAACCAGTAAACCATTGGCTGGTTCCTTCGATACCTGCTTTTTTTGAAATATCTTCAAATTCCATGTTGCCCTTATTCAAATAGAGCTTGTTTCTAACAATATTTCCGGTAAAAAATATATCATCAAGGCCATCGTTGTTAATGTCTCCAACAGAAACGCCCCCACCCATATACATGTAGGGGAATGTGGTGTAGTTTAAAGTATCGTTTTCAATCAATTCATTGTAAAATGTTATTCCTGATTCATCAGCTGGTACTTTATAAAATATTCCATCTGAGTCTGAACATGAATTCAGAACTAGTATTATAATTACAAAAAGAAATATATTTTTCATGTTTTTTTATATAGAAAGCCAAAATTAAAAAAATAATTATTTTACGCAATTTACCTTGTATCTATAAATAAACAGGCAAAATTGAATACAATTTATATTTATTTTAAAAGTTGGTTTATTTTAAATACTTGGAGTTTTGAATCATTGTTTCCTACGAGGATTATTTTCCTATTTTGCTTAAGTTTTAACAACTTTAGCGATTTTACATTGTCAGGTGCAAAAAAACCACTTTTTCTGGCATGAACCGGATTAAATTCGCCTTTCCCATTTCCAATTAATAACACACCAATTCCTGCATCGTTTCTTGGTGTTACTATTTCAATATTATGCATATTACCTGCTGCCAATATGTCTAAGGAGCCATCATTGTTAAAGTCTTCAATTACTATCTCGTTTATTGAAGAAAGTTGGGCTTCATTAGGCAATTTATGGATTTTAAATTGATTGTTTCCAATATTCTCAAAATAACAACTTGCAAAATTTTCAGCTTTAAGGTGTAATGATTTTTGAAGGGCACTTTCCGAATAAATTTCAGAAACGGTTGCTTCACCAAATTCTTCATATGTAGGAAAGATTGCTTCAAGCCCAGGATTTTGTTTCACGTAACAATCACGGCCCCTCAAAGGATATTGCTTACCAGTTTGGTAGTAGCTTAAAACAATATCGTATTTGCCATCTTTTTCAAAATCATTTGCGTAAACATCAAAAGTGTTTTCTGGATTTGCCTGGTATCTAAAGTTTAAGCCCAAATTCCCTCCTATTATATCAATATCTCCATCGTTGTCAAAATCGGCACTATTTAGGCTAAACCACCATCCTTTTGTTCCATCTACCTCTGATTTTACAAATTTTCCTTTATTATTTTTCAGGATACAGACTGGCATCCATTCCCCTGCAATTATAAGATCCTGCCATTTATCTCCATCAATATCAATAGATAAAGCTGAAGTAACCATTCCTATATTTTGTAATTCGCCTGCTATTTTTGTTGTTGCATCAACAAATTTAGGATTTTCTTTTGATGATTGATTTTCAAGAATATAACTTTTAGGTGAATATGGATATTTTTTTGGAATATGACCACCTCCAACAAATAAATCCAAATCTCCATCATTATCAAAATCTATAGGCGTTACACACGAGCCACTGGTTTTTATTTGTGGAATTATATTAACACCTTCTGAAAACTTGCCTCCTCCTTCATTTACATAGAGTCTATCCGAATATTGTTCTGAATTTTCAGGGAAAGCGTCTCCACCTGTAACAACAAATAAATCCAAATCTCCATCATTATCTGCATCAAATAAGCAGGAGCCTGCATCTTCATATAGACTATCTTTTTCCCACGGTCCATCTTGTTTTACAAAATTACCATCATTTGTTTGGACAAACATTTGGCCTTTATTTCGAACCGAATTGCCTATAAAAAAATCTTCGAGTTTATCGCCATTAATATCCCCTTTCGAAATTTTGGGGCCAAGGGTTGACATTTGATGAGGGAGCAATACTTGATATTTTCGTCCGTCAAAAATGTTTTCTTTATGAATATATTGGAATTTTACACTATCAGTAATCTCGCTGAAAAGAGTGTTTGTTTTATTATCCGTTTTTTGTTCCAAGGATGCATTGATATATTTGAGTGTAACCATCTGATTACTTTGGATGTTTTTCAGTATTTGTGTATTTCCGTTAGGCCATTTCACTTCTAATGAATCAATTATTGAGTCTTTAGATAAACCAAAGTATAATATTGGTTCCATAGATGATTCATATCCTCTTGAAAGAGTCAGTTCTGAAAACTGTTTATTGTTATTATGCCAAATTGTAACACTTGAACCGATACCCATTTTGTTTAAAGTACCTCCTTCAAATTTAACCTTAAGATAATTCCCTTTTTTTAGTTCGTAAGCGTTGTTTTTATAAATATGTGCCTCCTGATCTATATTATTTACAATTATCTCCAAATCCCCATCATTATCCAAATCGGCGTATGCAACACCATTTGAAAAACTTGGTTGAGTAAGATTCCAATCTTCATTTATATGAGTAAAAGTTAAATTGCCATTGTTTTTAAACATGTAATTGAGCATTTGCTTTGCAGGCATCATTTCAACCAATTTCACATAATTTGGCTTTTGTTTTTTTAATTCGCCGGTTTTATTTATTTCATCAAAATAATCAGCATTATTCATATCCCTTCTTGAGCCATTTGTTACGTACAAATCTTTCCATCCATCTAAATCAAAATCAGCAAATAACCCTGCCCAGCTCCAGTCGGTTTGAGTAACTTCTGCAATCCAGCCGGCATTACTAAAAAAAGGCAGCTTTTTCTTTATAATCCCTCTATTCAAATATAAAGTACTAAATTTATACTGGTGGTGCAAACCTTCATCAACCATAGCTGCAAAATCTTCAGGATTGGCACTTGACATGTTTTCTTTTGCTCGCTTATTATCTTCAGGAGCCATATCAATCTGGATTATATCCAGGTATCCATCATTATTATAATCTGCAACATCAGCTCCCATTCCATAATGAGAGGTTTGTTGAACTACGTCTTTTGTTCTATCTGAAAAAGTTCCATCACCATTGTTAAAAAAGAAAAAATCAGGGCTTAAAAAATCATTCGATACATATATATCCTTAAATCCATCTTTATTTAAATCACATATTGTAGCACTTAATGAAAGACCAAATGTAAGTAATCCACTTTCTTTTGTAACATCAGTGAATGTTCCATTATTATTGTTTCTATATAAGTGACTGGATTCTTCTAATTTTGCATTACGCATCATTTGTTTATATAAATAGGCAGGAGCCTTGAAATTAGTTACAGGGTAATTTGCCACATAAAGATCCAAATCACCATCATTGTCATAATCAAAGAAAGTTCCTTGCGTACTTAAACCTGCATCATTAATTCCATATTTTTTTGCTTCTTCTTTAAAAATGGGCACACCCTCATTATTATTCCCTTGATTCACAAAAAGTAAATTTTCGGTATTAGTTTTAAACCCCGAAACACTTATATAAATATCCAATAATCCATCATTGTTGATATCACAAACAGTAGTTCCTAACATCCATCTGTTATCCCCACCTGTATTTGAGGTTTCTGTAGCATCTTTAAAAGTGAGGTTTCCTTTGTTTATATACAAGCGGTTAGAAACCATATTGCCTGTAAAATAAAGGTCTGTTAAACCATCGTTATTAAAATCCCCTGCCGAAACTCCTGCCCCCATATAAATGTAAGGAAATAAAAAATAATTAAACGTATTGCTTTCGGTTAGTTTATTTTCAAAGGTTATGTTTGTTTTATTTGGTGAAAGATTTTGAAAAAGGGTGTCTCCGGATTGTGAATTGCAAGATGCAATAAACATATACAGTAGTGTAGTAACTATAGCACCTACAAACTGATTATTCATAAGTTTAAATTTTATTAGGTGTTTGTATTTTTTCAATACTAATACCAAACCGCTATCAAGATGATTGAAAAGGTTTTGGTACAATGCTGAATTAGCAGGTTAGGGAATTTTAATTTCCGTTACATGATAACCATTCGGTATAATAATATTCAGGAGTCTGCTCTGCAAGTTTAATAGATGCTCCTTTTTTAATATTACACATTTTCAGCGTATTATAAACAGTTTTGTTATACCAATCAAATTTTTAAAGATTGGGCTATTACATATTTATTTATCGGTATTATTTTATTAAAAGACAAACTTATAATAAAACTGATAAAAATTTAGATAAAAAAAATGGTTCCCTTCGAAACCATTTTTTTTCATCTTGTTAGAAATATTTCTTAGTATCCAGGATTTTGATCAGCTTGTGTCAATCCAGGATTGGCGTCAATTTCTCCTTGAGGAATTGGCCAAAGAATTTTATTTTCGTTATAATTAGCTATAATACCTGCCTTTTCGCCTTCAGGAATATAAGGGCCATTTAAGTATTCATTTATAAATTCAGTCATACGGCCCCATCTAACTAAATCATTTAAACGACACTGCTCGCCAGCCAATTCAACTTTACGCTCGTGCTCAAGGGCTTCCATAAATTCATTTATGTCTCCACATGGATATTCTGCAGTTGGATAATTTGGCATCATAACATCTGCCCTATTCCTTACTCTGTTCATTGTTGCAACAGCAGCATTTACATCTGTCTGAGCCTGACATTCAGCCATCATTAACAATACATCT
This sequence comes from Bacteroidales bacterium, assembly GCA_050291445.1. Classification (GTDB taxonomy): domain Bacteria; phylum Bacteroidota; class Bacteroidia; order Bacteroidales; family NBLH01; genus NBLH01. Next base: position 38,573 of record JBNKJW010000027.1, read on the forward strand.
GCAAATCTTAGATAATTGAAATTAACACCTGTACAATTATCAAGTACAGCTGGTTGTTTATAATAAACATTGTATTTTCTCCATTTTGCATTAAAAACAACACCGTTGTCTACAAGAGGCTGGAATTCTTTCACTGTATCATTTCCACTATTATAAACTATACAATCTGTAATAATATTTGAAGGGTTTCCTGCTTCTGGAACATCTTGCGGAACATAAATACTATAAGCCAGCCTAGGATCGCCTGCTTCAAACTCATTTACAATATCCCAGGAAACTATTGCATTATTCCAATCGAAACCATACTCTTGTCCTCTAAAAGTAGCCTCATTCAGGCCAGCATCAGATCTGTCAGAATTCCATTGAGCGGAGTAACCAGCATTTTTATTAAATTCAACTTCAAAAATTGATTCAATACCATGTTCTGTTTCTTCTTTAAAGTTATCAAAAAACACAGGATCAAGTTGATACCCTAAGCTTTCAACCTGTTGAAAATTAGCCAATGCTTCCGCATATTTTCCCTGGAATAACTGAACTTTTCCTAATAGTGCATAAGCAGCACCTTTTGTAGCTCTTCCGTTTTCATGTGCAGGATCAGTTCTTGGTAAACATTTAGCTGCTGCATCGGTTAAATCAGCTTCAATTTGTGCATAAACATCAGCTACCGGACTTCTTTTCAACTCTGTTATGGTAGGATCTCCAATATTAATTGGCACATCACCAAATCTGGTAACCAATAAAAAATGGTACAAACCTCTCAAAAATTTAGCTTCGCCTTCAAACTTTGCTTTTATTACATCAGACATTTTTTCCGCAGGAATTTCTGCAATTTTGTCCATGTTTGTTATTATAAGGTTTGCTTTTTTAATACCTAAATAGCATGTTCCCCAATAAGCACCAATAGCTCCATGTGTAGGATCGTAATTATAATTAAGATACTGCCATTTGTCAGGCTCAAGACCACCCCCTGCAACATTTTCGCGGGCCATATTGTCGTTTCCAAACCACATGTGTCTATTGTATAGCCCTCGTGTTTGAAGACTTCCATAAGCAGCATTTATTGCAGCCTGCACCTGAGCCTCAGTAGTAAAGTATGTTTCAGGAGAAAGCTCGTTCGGATTTGCGACTTCTAAATTATCTTCTTTACATGCATTACTCAGAATAATGGCTCCGAATAGAAATGTAATTGATATATATTTAATTATTTTCATTTTTTATTGTGTTTTAATAATTAAAAACTAATTTGTAAACCAGCAATAAATGATTTAGGCATAGGATATACACCATAATCAATACCAGTATTAAAGTTCACAGTTGGTGCTCCTGAAGTTGTAGCCTGGCTGCCAATAAAACCGGTTCCGGTTCCACGTGCCTGATAGTATCCAACTTCTGGATCCAGACCTGAATAGTTAGTCAATGTTATAAGATTTTGTGCACTTACATACACTCTTACTTTAGATAACTTTACTCGATCTAATAAGCTTGAAGGTAATGTATATCCAAGTGTAATATTTTTCAACCTTGTATAAGAACCATCTTCTATATAACGGGTTGATGCCTGAACATTAGTTGGAGCACCACCATCACCACTACCTCTAGGCATTGAAGGGCTAGCATTATCAGGAAGGTCAGTTGTCCATCTGTCAAGAACAGCAGTACTTGCGTTAAATACTCTATTCATACCTTCCAAGTCAAAGATATTAGTATTATAGATATCGTTACCATAACTACCTTGAATAAATAAGCTAAAATCCAACCCTTTGTAACTTGCATTTAAATTTAAACCAGCAGTGAAATCAGGGAAAGGATTTCCAATTTTTGTTCGGTCGTCGGCATTTATTACTCCATCACCATTGGTGTCTACAATTCTGTAATCACCACCTCCTGCACCAGCTTGGCCACCTCCTAAATATGCACTTGCTACTGCATCATTAGGGAAGATGCCATCAAATTGCCATCCGTAAAAATAGAATAACGATTCGCCTTCAGTTAATCGGGTAAGATTCTCATTTTCAAAACCACCGCCATTTAAAGACTCAACTCCTAATTTTATAACTTCATTTGTGAAAGCTCCAAGATTCAAACTGGCAGACCATTGGAAGTCACCTTCAAAATCATTATAGCCTAACTGTAATTCCCAACCTTTGGTTTCGACCTCACCAAGGTTTTGGGTTAAAAATCCGCCACCTAAAGATGGAGGTAGAGGTACATCCAATAAAAGATCATCACTATTATTTTTATAATATTCAAAAGATAAGGTGAATTGATCTTCCAATAAGCCAAGATCAAGACCAATATTAGTCATAGTAGTTGTTTCCCATTTCAAATTTTTATTCGCAGGATCTGTTTGCCCTACACCTACAACTGCCTCATCATCAATAACGTAGTAATAATTAGGACTAAGAGTTGTTGAATACCTGTAATTACCAATTAAATCATTACCAGCTTTACCCCAGCTACCACGAAGCTTTAAGTTACTGATGGCTGCAACGTTTTCCATAAATGACTCATTGCTAATTTTCCATCCTAATGCAACTGAAGGAAAATTACTCCACCTGTTATTTAACAATCTTGAAGAAGCATCTCTTCGGATAGACGCTGCAATCAAATACTTTGAATCAAAATTATAATTCAATCTTCCTAAATATCCAATTCTTCTGTATTCATCTTTTGCTGATCCAGTAGAATTTTCATTGCTTGACAACTGTTGAATAGCATCACTAAGATCAAATCTACTGCTTGTATTCATGAAATACCTGTCAACAGTTGCATACTCCATTACACCAAGAAGTTCGAGGTTATGCTTATCTGCAAAAGTTTTTTTATAGTTCAAACTTTGAGTAAAGATTTTTGAGGTGTAATCAGACCTGTTTTTTCTGATATTGGAAAGAGTAAGGGTATGAGTTGCACCAAGATTATCATCATTATAAGTTGGTTCAAACTGCTCATCATTTAGTCTAATTGCTTCTATACCTGCTAAAGTTTTAAATTTTAAACCTTCAATAATTTCAATTTCACCATAAACATTACCTGAAATATTGATAGTCTTCATATCATAGCTGGGTAATAAGGCAACCCTTACCGGATTTTCAGCATCATTAGCATCAACTGTTCCATTTGGTCCTTGATAACCACCTAAATTTTCTGGATTATAAACTGGTAAGTATGGTGCCATTTTAATAGCATGCTCAATTAAGGAACGTCCACCATTTGAAGTTAATGGATTAGTAAGACCAGACGATACAGATAAGGCCTCTCCTACTTTAACTTTACCATTAAACAGTTTATAATCACTGTTGGCTCTAAAATTATATCTTTTGTAATTTGTGCCAATCATAATACCTTCTTTACTTATGTATCCTGTGGATACCCTAAAAGTACTATTTTCGTTACCACCAGATACTCCAACAGTATAATTTTGCATCATACCTTTTTGGAAGATTTGATCTTGCCAGTCTGTATCAGCCCCATTAATTCTATCTGTGTATTGAGGATCTGAGATAGCCGTTGGAACTGCTCCTGCAGCGCCAGAACCAGCATAAGCTCTATACTGCTCAGCGTTTAAAAGATCATACCTGTTATTGTTCCACTGTTGTCCCCAGTAAGATTCGAAATCAACTTTGATTTTTCCGGAAGAACCTTTTTTAGTGGTAATAATAATAACACCATTTGCACCTTTAGAACCATAAATAGCAGTTGTAGAAGCATCTTTTAATATCTGCATTGATGCAATATCACTAGGGTTAATGTCACCCATTCCACTGGCAATAATTCCGTCAATAACCACTAGTGGGTCGTTGGCATTCATTGTACCTAAACCTCTGATACGAACCGTAGGAGCAGTACCAGGAGAACCGTTGTTAATAACTGTTACACCTGCAGCACGTCCTTGCAATGCTTCATCAGCAGTTGTTGCAGGAAGGGCTGTTAATTGTTCGGTATCTACTGACGTAATAGCACCTGTTACCTCCGATCTTTTCTGTGTACCGTAGCCTACAACTACTACTTCATCAATACCTGTTGCATCAACACCCAATACAACATCAATAGTTGTTTGTGAGCCAACAACTACTTCTTGTGCGAGGTACCCTACGTAAGAAAATACCAAAGTGGCACCTTCAATTCCGGTAACATCAATGTTATATTGACCATTTAAATCGGTAATGGCTCCCTGAGCGGTCCCTTTGATCATAATGTTTACGCCTGGCAACGGTTGCCCGTCGTCAGCACCGGTAACTGTACCGGTAACAGTTTGCGCACTAATTGTTTGCAATAAGCCTACACAAACTGTAAATAAATACAAAATTAGTTTTTTCATAAAACCTCCATAAAATTTAGTTGGTTAATAAATAGATTTAATTAATAAAAAAAACTCTAGATTTTAATTGAGCAATCCGGCTAAACCAATACTCTCTAAAAAATTTAGAAAATTTAACTTTTACACCAGACTGTTCGATTACTATTTCATAGGCAATTAATTGAATTTTTATTTATGCTTAAGATAATTGTTTTTAGTACACTAACAATTTAGTAAAATTGTTTTATTTTTGAACAAGATTAAAAAATATCTAGTTAATTATTAGCTTGTTTTTTTTAATGTATTGAAAAACAGCGAAATAAAAAGATGATGATTTCTAAAAAAATGCATAAAATGTCAATTTGTAAATTAAGTGTCGATTTTACACCTTTCTAATTTTGTTAACATATTAACTTGTAAGCAAGTTTAAATAGATGTATAAATATAACATAATGACATTTTAACACAAATTAACTATTTTAACACTATTTAACAAAAGTAGTAGTTGTTTTTTTGTTACATTTTCATATTTGTTACAGAAGTTTTAAACATTGTTACATTTTTTTAATGTTTGTAACATTTCTTGTGTAAAAAGTAACATTTATCTTGTGTGATGTTTCTTATGTTGTTTATTAACAGCGGTTTGGTGAAGGTGATGGATTTGTCGATTTTGATTCCTAACTTTGTAATACCTTTTTTACTAGTATTGGAAGGGAGTGGTAGTAACAATATTTTTTATAAGTTACGTTTATGAAAATATTAATAGTTGAAGATGAACCCAAAGTTGCATCATTTATAAAACAAGGTCTTGAAGAAAATAACTTTGAGGTTGAAGTTGCTTATGATGGAATTTCGGCAGAAAAACTTGCACGCCAATACAAATACGATTTATTTGTTCTTGATATTATCATTCCGGGAATAAGTGGTTTAGAATTATGCAAAAGGTTAAAAGCATTGAATGAAAATATTCCGGTATTGATGCTATCAGCTTTGGGGACTACAGATGACAAGGTTACAGGATTTCATGCCGGGGCTAATGACTACCTGGTTAAACCATTTGAGTTCAGGGAGTTATTGTGTAGGGTTAACGTGTTAATGAAAAAAAATATTCCTAGTCAGCAGGGTTCAAACATTCTTACTTCAAATGGTTTGCAACTTAACCTTGATAAAAAGGTAGCCCATAGAGATACCGCAACTATTGAATTAACAGCAAAAGAGTTTTCGTTATTGGAATATTTTATGAGAAACGCTGGCAGAGTTTTGTCGCGAAATGATATTGCTGAAAAGGTTTGGGATGTTTCTTTTAATTTTAATACCAATGTGGTTGATGTTTACGTGAATTTTTTAAGGAAAAAAATAGATAAAGGTTTTGATAAAAAGCTGATCAATACCAAGGTTGGGTTCGGTTATTATTTTGGAGAGATGTAATATGCAAATTCGAACCAGGTTAACATTTCAATTTCTTTTAGCAGGAGGTGTTATTATCATTATTGCTTCAATTGCCATTTACAGTTTCTCTGCTAATTTTAGAAAACAAGATTTCTACAAACAGTTGACTAATAATGCATTAAACAACGCAAACATTATTTTTGGAAAATATGAGGTAGATGCAAGCCGGATAAGCATGAATGAGCAGTATAATCCGATAGCTCTGAATAACGAAAAGTTAATCATTATTAACTCAAAGAACGATACGGTATACAATTCTGATAAAAATAATGAAATAAAGCTTGATAAAAGTGTACTAAAAAAAATAGGTGATGGCTATAAGGTTAGTGGCAGGCATGGTAAGTACGATGTAGTTGGTACTATGTATTTTACAAATTTTGATATATTCATATTAATTGCAGCCGCTACTGATGACGAAGGTCATGCCCATTTAAAAAAAATGCTTTGGCTACTGGTCATTGTTTGTATTATTTGTCTTTTATTATTTGTTGTTGTTGGTTGGTTTTATTCTGCACGAGCTATTAAGCCAATATCAGACATTGTAAAAAAGGTGGAAGATATCTCGGATACCAGCTTAAATTTAAGACTAACTGTTGGTAGCAATCCTGATGAAATAGGTCGACTGGCACAGACATTTAATAAAATGCTTGAGCGGATTGAAACCTCTTTTAACACACAAAAGGGGTTTATTGCTAATGCATCACATGAATTAAGAACACCACTTACATCAATCAACGGACAGTTGGAGGTGCTATTGATAAAGGATCGCTCCCTGGATGAATATAAAACAGAGGTAACATCAGTACTTAGAGATATCAAATCCCTTATTAGTCTGGCAAACAGTTTGTTGCTAATGGCGCGTAGCGGTTCAGAGTTTCCTTTGCAGTTAAACAATAGAGTAAGGATTGATGAAATTATCTGGCAGGTTGGTGAGGAAATGCAGAAATATAATAAGGACTATATCATTGCTATTTCAATGGATGAATCCCTGAATGATTTTGATCAGATGATTGTGTCTGGGGATGAGTACATGCTAAAGATTGCTATTTCAAATATTATTGATAATGCCTGTAAATATTCCGATAATCATACAGCTAAAATAAAGTTTTATTCAGTTGGGGGTTACTTAAAAATAGAAGTTGCTGATAGTGGTATCGGCATTTCAAAAGAAGCAGTAAAAAAAGTTTTTGAACCCTTTTACAGGGGCACAAATACAGCTTTGGCTACGGGGTTTGGGATTGGCTTGCCATTGGCTAATCAGATTATTAAAAGCCACAACGGCGAAATTAAAATTTCATCGGAAATTAATAAGGGTACAACTATTATTATAAGTTTACCTGTTATTGCAAATTAATTTTTCGCTTTTGCCGACCAGAAGACTAGGATAATTAGGTGAATTTCAGTGATTAACGCCGTGTTTGGTGAAATCTACCTATTATTCTACGTAATTTTAATCTCTTTTTAATTTCATTTTAATCCGTACTTAATTCCTTTAGTTTAACATTGCAGTAAATTTAGTTGGAAAATAGATTTACCGTTTAACATCAGATTAAAATATCTAAAGAATGAATCAGATATTATTTTCATTTATGAACAGGAACTATGTCTTCCTGTTCATTTTTTTTATAACCCTGTTAGGATGCCAGTCAAGCGACAATTCTGATTCAGAAGCAAGGAAAAACCTGACTCCCCCTCCGGCAAATAGTGATTATTTTCAGGAAATTGGAAAAGAAATAGGTTTGGATTTTATCCACACTATTGGTGATAAAGAGTTAGACAATATTGTTGAATCAAGTGGAGCAGGGGCAGCTTTTTTTGATTACGATCAGGATGGGTTTATTGATTTATATGTTTGTAATGGAACCTGGGTGAAAGGTGTAAGTGCCGACGAAGAGCCTGATGAATTACCACATAACCATCTGTATAGAAATTTAGGAAATGGTACCTTTATGGATGTAACTAAAAAGGCCGGGCTTGACGACTCATGGTATAGTATGGGGGGGGCTGCTGGCGATTTTGATAACGATGGTTACCCTGATTTGTTTGTAAGCAATTATGGTGAAAATGTATTATATAAAAATAACGGTGACGGAACTTTTAAAGATATTTCAAAAAAAGCCAATTTAAGGGGCAAAAAAGAGCATTTTAGTGTTGGTGCAGTTTGGTTTGATTACGATAATGATGGATTTCTTGATATTTATGTTGGTAACTATTTGAATTTCGATCCTGAATACGACTATTTTTATGCACCTGATGGTTTTCCCGGTCCTATGGCTTATGATGCCCAACCCGACGTGCTTTATCACAACAATGGCGATGGCACTTTTGAGGACGTAACAAAGAAAATGGGAATTACAGATATGGATGGGCGTGCTATGGGGGTTGGTGGAATTGATTATGATGACGATGGCTTTGTTGATATCTATGTAGCTAATGACCACTCATTAAATTATTTATGGCACAATGACCAGGGGAAAGGATTTACCAATATGGGAACTCCTACTGGAACTGCTTTTGGTCAGTCGGGTGAATCAACAGTAAGTATGTCGGTGGATTTTGCTGATTATAATAACGATGGCTTGATTGACTTTTTTGTTTCTGATGATAAATATTGCTCCTTGTATGAAAATCATGGCAAAGGGGCTTTTACTGATAATTCATATTCTACAGGAATAGCAGTACCTGCCGGGCAGTTTGTTGGATGGTCTTCTTCATTTGTTGATTATAATAACGATGGAAAGGTTGATATAATCAAAGTTAATGGGGCTCTTAAACATCTGTATGGTCAAGAGGATCAGGTTATTGAGAATGTTGGAGAAAGGAAATTTAAAGATGTTTCCATTGATCTGGGGAAATATTTTATGAAAAAGAAGGTTGGTCGTGGGGCATGTTTTGGCGATTATGATAACGATGGAGATGTTGATGGTTACATTGTAAATCTGAATGATAGAGGATCATTTATAAGAAATAATAAAGGAAATGAAAGCAACTGGATTTTAATTAATCTGGTTGGAACAAAAAGTAATAGGGATGGAGTTGGAACTTCTGTTAGGCTTTATACTGGTGATAAGGTTCAGGTACTCCAAAAGCGAAGCACCACTGGTTACTTGTCACAAAGCGACCCAAGACTGCATTTTGGATTGGCAGGTAATAAGAGTATTGATAAAATAGAAGTAAAGTGGCCATCGGGCAAGCTACAGGTGCTGAATAATGTAAAAGCAAATCAGGTGCTTACAATTAAGGAACAATAAATTAAAATGAATACAAAGATAACGAATATACTTTTTATAATAGGTCTTGTTGGTTTGCTCTCATCATCTTGTAATGATAGTTCGTATGAAGGGAAAATAATAATCACCAAAATAGATGGAGAATTAAAAGCGCCAGACTTTTTTTCAGGAAAGTCATGGAGATATATTCCCGGGGCACAAATTGCTTTATTGGATCCTGAAAAAGGGGAAATTATAGAGCTATTGACCTCAGATTTTGTCTCAGCCCAATCACCATCACTTTCTTTTGATGGTAAAAACATGTTATTCGCTGGTCAGAAAAATGAAAATGAGCCATGGCAAATCTGGGAAATGGAACTTGCGAATCAAAAATATAAGCAATTAACCTTTTCTGATGAAAATTGTACCGATCCTGTTTATTTACCTAATGGGTATTTTATTTATAGCAAATTGGCTTCAAATGACTCGTTAAAAGCAGGCCATTCCTTGTATAGTAGCAATTTGAATAGTGAGGAAAATAAGCGAATTACTTTTAATCCAAGTACTTATTTTGCATCAAACGTACTAAAAGATGGTAAACTAATAACAGTTAGTTCGCAAATTTACCCGGATAAAAATGAGCCAATGTATTTTTCAATTTTACCAGACGGAACAAAGGCTGAAATTTTTTATAAAGGAAACCCGGGTAGTCATTTAATCAGCAAAGTAAGGGAAGGTTTGGGTGGACAGATTTTGTTTATTGAATCACCAAAAGGGAACACTAAAGGAGGAAAATTAATTGCTATTGACTATAATCGTCCGTTACATACAAGAAAAGATCTTGCTTCTTCTATTTCGGGCAATTTTATTTCGGTATGTACTGATAAAACAGGAAATATTCTGGTTGGATATCGTAAGACAGTGGGAGAAAAGTATGGCCTTTACCAATTTAACATGAATGACAAAAAGCCAGGGAAAGCAATTTATACTAGTAAAGAATTTAATATTATTGACGCAATAGTTTGCGAAACAAGAACAAGACCAAAAAAACTTCCAAGTGCAGTCAAAGAGAATGCAGAAACAGGGCAGCTTCTTTGTCAGGATATTAATGTTATTGATGCACAATTCTCAGATAGTGTAAAAGCCACCATGATAGAAGTAATAGGATTAGATTCAACTCTTGCAATTGTTCCAGTTGAAGCTGATGGCTCTTTTTACCTAAAAATACAGGCCGATATGCCTTTTAAAATCAAGACATTAGATGTTGAAGGAAACATTGTGCACGGATCAAGCGATTGGATGTGGTTGAGGCCAAACGAGCGCAGAGGATGTGTAGGGTGCCATGCTGATCCGGAATTGGCACCTGAAAACAGGTTGTCTTTAGCGGTTAGAAAAAGTCCGGTTACTATTCCAGCACTAATTGGTACCGAGGCTATGGTAAAGTAGTTTTTGCAATTATTAGAAAAATGAGAAAAAAATATTGGTTTATAGGTATTGTAGTTGTGTTAGGCTTGCTCATTTATTTTCCAGGAAGGAAATTGGCAAGACAACATGTTAATTATATGACAGCAGCCGAAGGTCATTCATTGCTTTGCTACAAATGTCATGCTTATACTTCGGATAACTCTTTAATCAGGAATATTCTAGACGAGGATTACAATTCACCTTTTAACCTTGTTGTTTCAAAAGATGGTAACAGGTTGTATGTTGTAGCTCAGGATGCTAATGAGCTTTTGGTTGTAGATCCTATAGCACATGAGGTGCTCAATTCAATTCTGGTTGGTAATAAGCCTCATAGTGTGATTTTGGATAAAAACGAGCAAAATGCCTATGTCAGTAACCAATGGGCTAATTTTGTATCAGTAATTGATTTGAAAACATTCCAGGTAACAGATTCGTTAAAAACAGGCAATGGCCCGGCAGGGCTTTCATTAAGTGCAGATGAAAAAACACTTTACGTAGTAAATACCTTTTCTTCTGACATTTCAGTAATTGATTTAAAAACAAAAAACGAGCAAAAAAGACTATCAGCTGGTAGTGATCCTACCGGCATAAAACTTTCACCCAATGGGCAGCTTTATGTAACCAGTAGGCGGGCCAAAATTGTTCCCTACGGCGAACCTGTTGTGTGTGATTTGACGGTTATCAATGACAGTACTAAGCGGGTTGATGAATATAAAGAAGTAGAATCTGCTTATATGATGGAGAATGTAGCGTTTACTCCTTCTGGTGATTTGGGTGTTGTAACCTTAATTCGTCCTAAAAACCTGGTTCCCACAATACAAGTGGAACATGGTTGGATAATGACCCACGGTATTGGTATCATTGATATGAAAAATGAAGGCAGAATTATACAATTGTTGCTTGATGAGCCTGGTGCCTATTATTCAGATCCTTTTGATGTGGCAATTACACCAGACGGAAAGAAAGCATTTGTAACAAGTTCAGGAGTCAACAGTGTATCGGTAATTGATTTGGATTCAGTCCGTTCTTTAATTGCATCCTCAACCCCCGAAATGCTGAATAGCTATGCAAATCATTTAGGAATTAGTAGTAAATATATTGTTAAGCGAATAAAAACAGGGGCAAACCCAAAAGGTCTTGCTGTTTCACCAGATGGTAAGTTACTTTATATTGCTGAACAGCTTGAAGATAGAATTGCCGTAGTTAACGTTGAAAATTTGGAGACAATAAGTAGCATTGTTGTAGGAAATACAGATGTATCCATTAATCGAAAAGGAAGAAGATTATTTACCAATGCAGGAGGTACCTACCAAAACCAGTTTGCCTGTTATACTTGCCACCCTGATAATCATGAGGACGGCCTTGTATACAATATGGCAGCTAGTGATATGGGGCGAAACTTAGCCAATACGCAATCATTAAGAGAAATTAATCATACAGCACCATTTAAATGGAATGGTAAAAATCAGACAGTTTATAAGCAGGATGGAATGAGGTTTTCTACTGTTTTAACAAGGAATGAGGGTTTTAGTTTTGACCAATTGGATGCAATCACTGCATTTATTTTAACTGGAATTAAGAGCCCTCCAAATCTTCAGTACAATAATAATGGTGAGTTAACTGCTTCGCAAGAACGTGGCAAAATAATGTTTGAGCGATCTATTGATAATGATGGAAAACCTATTCCAGAGAAAGATCGTTGTGTTACTTGTCATCCACCACCTTATTTTAGTAACTTCCAGTTTGCAGATGTAGGAACACTGGCTGAGAATGATGATCCAACGGACTTTGATACACCTCATTTAAACAATGTTTTTACCTCTGCACCCTATTTACATGATGGACGTGCTGCTACCCTTGAAGAAATCTGGACTAAATATGCCCATCATGATGAGCATGGAAGGGTGAATGATATGCTTAAAGGTCAGTTAAATGACTTAATCGACTATCTTAAATCTATTGGTTCTGCATCAATGTACAGTGCTGAAAAAAGTAAAGGTGGGAAGGCTGCTGATTTAAAACCATACTAACAACAAGAAAATGAAAAAAACTTTGAAAAAAGCTAACTTGAAAAATCTTACTTTAAATCTGCTTGTAGTTATAGCTACTACTCTCTTATTTGCAAGCTGTAGCAATGAAAACGCTAAGTCAAATGACAAAGTGCTACTTGGTTCTATGGAAGAAACAACAGACGAAGGTTGGAATACTGCACCACTTGACTCCTATACAGAGCCAATACCTGTTTACAGTAACTGGAAGCACTATACCACAAAAGATGGGTTGCCTTCAGACAAAGCTTATGCAGTAAGAGCTGTTGGCGATAAGGTTTGGGTGGGCACTCATGATGGACTTTCAGTGCTTGAAAATGGAGAATGGACAACCTACACTACAGAAGATGGCTTACCTCATAATGGGGTTGTTGCAATTGATGTATGTGAAGAAACCGGCGATGTTTGGATTGGAACTTTAGGCGGTCTAAGTCGCTTTGCTGCAGGTAAATTTGAAAACTTTGACCAATTGAATAGCGGGCTGCCTAATGATTTGGTTTACAGTGTTATATGTAATGGAAAAGATGTTTGGACAGCAACTGGTGGTGGTGCAGGCCATTATGATTCGTATGCAAAAAAATGGGAAATATTTACAGAACAAAATGCTCCTATGCACGAACCATGGACCTATGGTGTTTCTGCTGGTGACGGTAAAATTTTTATTGCAGCATGGGGGGGCGGATTAATTGAGTATGATCCTAAAAAACAAAAATTTAAGGATTATACCGATCCTGATGGTGAATTTGAAATAGATTTACTACCTAACGATGGGATTGTTCATGATATTACCACTGCAACCAGCTACGGAAATGGTGTTTTATGGGTATCTACTTACTTTGGTTTAAGCCGTTATGATGGGACACATTGGAATGGTTATTTCGATCATGACAGTGGTCTGGCAAGTAATTTTATCAACTTTATTCGCACCGAAGGCGCTGTTGTTTATGTGTGCAGCGATAACGGATTGAGCTGTACAAATGGGAAAGACTGGGTTACTTATAAAAAAAATGATAACAGTGTAAACGGGAAGGCAATTTTAACAACTGGTGCTGAAAAAACTGGTGAAGTTAATTTATCGCCATCTATTTCACATAATTTTATTATTGGAGTAGATGTTGAAGACGATAAGCTTTGGGTTGCAACTTCAAAGGGAGTTAGCTGTGGAGAATTAATTAAACTTTAAAAACCTATCTATCTAAATCAAACAATTTAATACAAAAAATAAACGAGAAAATTATAATAGTTATGGAAATGGTAGAAACAAAAGAGTTGTTAATAGATCTTAACAAACTTACTGATGGTGAAAGAATTGAAATGAAGAAGCTGGGTATTTTATCTAAGGATAATAATATAGGTGATTACAAATATCCTTCAATACACAATGAAAGGCCACCAATTGAAAAACATGTTACGCATGCACCGCATACAATTAATGAGGCATATGATTATCAAAAACCATCGTCTTTTTCAAGGGCATTGAGGTTGGATTTAGGAGGTTATAAAGTTCTTTTAATTTCAGGAACTGCAAGTGTAAACGAAGAAGGAAAACCTGAGCACATTGGTGACTTTAAGGCCCAGCTTTGGAGAACTTATGTGAACATTACTAATTTGCTTGAAGCCGAAGGAATGACCTGGCATGATGTAGTAAGAACTACAAATTACCTGAGGGATATTGAAAGAGATTATGATGAATTTAATAAAATAAGAACTTCTTTTTATACCTGGCTAGGTTTAAACCCATTACCTGCAAGTACTGGTATACAAGCAAGGTTGTGCTGGGAAACTCTTTTGGTTGAAATTGAAGTTTATGCAATTTGTAAAGCGAGCTAACAATTGAGATTCAAAAAGATGGCCACAAGTTGTGTTAAAGATTATCTTTGGAGTCAACCCCTTAGTTAAATAGCTGACTGTCAGTAATAATTAACCAAATTCCTTATTATGAATCAAAAATCTAAAATATCACTAATTGTTCTGATTCTTGCAACTTTACCTCTATTTGTTTTGGGGCAAGAAAAGAAGCAAAACTACGCCAATGCTCCTGATGAAATGTTTCCTTTCCAAAGCTACAAGGATGCATACAAATATCACTTCTTAGAACCAACTTGGTTTTATGGCGCAGGCCGAGAGGAAAAAGCTCCAACTGATTTAGAAGAAGTCAGAATTGGCTTTCTTGGCCCTCTTGATGAATCTTCGCCTGTGTACGCTCAAGGTCAGCAAATGTTAAACGGGTGCAAAATGGCCATTGATGAAGCCAACAAAAAAGGTGGTTACAAGGGTTTACCGTTTAAATTAATGATTCATAATGATGTTGGTTTGTGGGGGGCAGCAGCAAATGAGGTGGTTGCCATGGATGATGAAAAAGTTTGGGCATTTTTAGGATCTATTGATGATATTGTTTCTCACGTTGCGCTTCGTGCCACTTTAAAATTAGAAATTTTTATGATGAACAGCGGAGATCCCGATCCTACTTTTTCTGAAACAAATGTACCATGGCTGACACGCGTAATCCCTGATGACCGACAGGCAAGCTATGTGCTTGTAAATCAAATTTATAAAAAGGATCGCCATTCGCGGGTTGCCATTATGCGCGATAATAGCAGATATGGAAGAGTTGGGACTAAGGTTTTTAATAGTTCGGCAACACGGGTGGGGAAACCTGTAGTTATTATTGAACGTTTTAATAATGGCGAAACTGATTTCAAAACACAGTTAGAACGGATAATGGTTACAAAACCAGATGCAATACTTATTTGGGGAAACGCTAAAGAATCCGGGCTTATTGTTAAACAAATACGCGCAATGGGGATGAAACAACCAATTTATGGCTCTGACAGAATGGTCAATCCTGAGTTTATTAAACTGGCTGGTCCTGCAGCCGAAGGGATTACAACTACTTGTCAATACAACCCTGATGCGGATGATCCAAAATTGAAAGAATTTCAAAGAAAATACAAAGAAAAGTTTGGTATTGAATCAGATGTTTTTGCTGCTCATGCTTATGATGGGATGAATATCTTAATAGAAGCAATTAAAAAGGCTGGACTTAACAGGGTTTTGATACGTGACATTATTACTGATTTAAAAACTTTTCAGGGATATCAGGGAGTTACTGGCAAAATGGTGTTTGATAAAACCTGGAATAATGTTCGAAGGCTCCATATTGCAAAGGTGAAGGGCGGAAAATTTGAATTTTCACTAGCGCCTAAGCTTAATCCCAATCTTAAGGTTAGTCCTAAAACAGGAATGCATCGAACATCCTATAAATAATAGATAATTATGGAAACAAATGTTTGTGATATTCAGGAAAATGTTTGTTCTCCGGTTTCAATTAAAGAGAACGAAGCTTCTATAAAAAGCACTTCAATTGTAGAAGTAAGTGGTGTTAAAATTGGAGGCAACGAAATAATTGTAATGGCCGGACCATGTGCTGTTGAAAGTTGGGAACAACTTTATGAAACTGCCAGGGTTGTAAAAGGCAAAGGAAAAATATTAAGGGGAGGGGCGTTTAAACCACGTTCTTCCCCACATAGCTTTCAGGGATTGGGTATTGAAGGATTGAAATTCTTGAAGAAAGCAAGTAAAGAAACTGGTTTACCTGTTGTAACCGAAGTAATGGATACCAGGCAGGTGGAGTTAGTCGCTGAATATGCTGATTTACTGCAAATTGGCTCGCGTAATATGCAGAATTTCCCCTTGCTGAAAGAAGTTGGGAAAAGTGGGAAACCTGTTTTGTTAAAGCGTGGTTTAATGGCTACCATTGATGAATTTTTACTAGCAGCAGAATACATTACTAATGAAGGGAATGATCAGGTTATTTTGTGCGAACGAGGTATCCGCACCTTTGAAACTTCAACCCGTAATACACTTGATTTAAATGCAGTCCCCATGTTGAAACACAGAAGTAATCTTCCAGTGATTGTTGACCCAAGCCATTCAACAGGGCACGACTGGATGGTTGCGCCTATGTCAAAAGCAGCCATAGCAGCAGGTGCCGATGGGTTAATTATTGAAGTGCATTATCAGCCGGAAAAAGCTTTGTGTGATGGCAAACAATCACTAACTCCGGAAGACTTTTTTTTGTTGATGGATGATTTAGGTAAAATTGCAGCAGCTGTTGGCAGAACAATGTAATGTTGGAGACTAACTATTCTATAAAATGGAGCTGTAGACTTTTTATTCTACCAGTGTTTTTGCTGATTGGAGTAATATCCTTTAGTCAATCAGTTTCAAAAAAAACAGATAAGACCATAAAAATTGGGCTCTTAGTTCAGGATAATCAATCAAAAGAAGCAAGGTATGCAGCTGAAATAGCCGTTCAGCAGGCAAATGCAAAAGGAGGAATTAAAGGTAAGCCTGTAAAATTACTTGTGCGGTCAATGGAAGGCCCATGGGGAACTGGTTCTAAACAAGCTGTTGACTTTATTTTTAATGAGAAAGTATGGGCCATCATTGGCTCTCATGATGGCCGAAATGCACACCTTGTAGAACAGGCTTGTGCTAAAACACAGACTATTTTCTTATCTGCATGGTCAGGTGACCCAACTCTCTCTCAGGCCTTTGTGCCATGGTATTTTAGCTGCGTGCCAAACGACCGCCAACAAGCTGAGGCTTTATTTGAAGAAATTTACAATCAAAGAAAAATTACCAGAGTAGCATTAGTTGCCAATAACGGGTACGATTCAAAACTGGCATTAAAAATAGCTGTAAAAACTTCAAAAAAATTAAATAAACCTGCTGTAACTGAGTTTTTTTACGATGATTTATCAAAGAATTTTAGTGGTTTGGTTAATAAAATTGAAAAAAATAACCCAGAAGCAATAGTTTTACTCGGTCAACCTGTTTCATCAGTTAAAATTCTTCAGGAAATAAAACAACGGAAAATGAAACAACCCGTTTTTGGAAATATTTTGCTTCAGGGTGAAATCTTCGTATTAAAAAAATACGAAAACCTTGTTTTAATCTCATCAGGAAACAAAACCTCTTTAAAATGGTTGAATTTTAAAAAGGAGTTTCAAAAAAAGGCAGGAAAAACGCCTGGTGCGGTGGCAGCTTATGCATTTGATGGAATGAATGTGCTTATAGAAGCCATAAAAACATGCAATTTTGATCGTAGCAATTTAAAAACATCTTTAGCTAACTTACGGTTTAATGGAGTTACTGGTTCTTTTAGCTTTGATAATAAAGGAAACAGGATTGGAAAAATTGAACTGGTGAAAATAAAAAACGGTACTCCTTTCCAGCTAAAAAAATAAATACTGTTTTTCTGCGAGATTACTTTGCATTTGCTAATTTCATACATTTGTACCTATTCAAAAAGATTTATAAAATCAAAGACGGATGAACTATAAAAGCATTTTATTCCTACTAATTGGTTGCGTTTTATTCATTAAATGTGGTGACGAACCTAAAGACGAAAAACAAACGGCAGTTGATTTAATGACAGCCCAAACATTAGGCCTGGCTTATCTCGAAGAATTTAAGCTTGAAGAAGCTGAAAAAGAATTTCTTAAATACATTGATTTAGCACCTGAAGAAAAGTTTGGCTACGCCAACCTGGGGCTGGTTTATTTAAGAATGGCTAAATACCCTGAGGCAAAAGAACAACTAGCACAGGCTATTAAAATTGACGCTAAAGATCCTGAAATCAGACATTTACTAGCTACTGTTTACCAGGTAAATGGAGAAAAAGATAAAGCAATTGACGAATTAAAAAAGGCACTGGAATTTGCTCCCGATCACATCAAAATTTTGTACGATCTTTCAGAATTATATTCAACCGATGCAAGTGAAGATTCAAAATTGCAGCGAAAAAATTATATTCTAAAGTTAATCGAAAAAGCTCCTGGAAACCTTGTTCCACGGCTTAATATAACAGCTATTTATATTCAGGATGGAGAATTTGATAAGGCATTGGAGCAATTGGAAGCAATCAATAAACAATTCCCTGATTTTCCTAAAGAAGCGGTCGAATACTATGATAAAACCCTTTCATTACTACGTAAAAAAGATCAGGAAAACGCAAAAGTTCAGTTTACCATTTTTCATAATTACTTAAAGGTATCATCACCTTATCAGGCAGGAATAGTTGATTTAAAGGGACCTGGCGGTGGACTTATCGGGTTTCCGGTAATTACCTATAACAGGCAACCAGTATCAGAGACAGACGATAGTGCATCGGTTCTGGATGTGATTAAATTTACCAATGTAAGCTCTTTGGTTGGTTTAGATATTGTGCCAATTTTTGATGAAAGCCAAGGAATTGAAACTAATGTTTCTTCTCAAGTAGTGTCTGTTGATTATGATGGTGATGGCGATTTTGATTTGTATGTTGGCAGTTACGATCCAACTTTTTCGTCCTATAACCATTATCTTTTCAATAATAACATGGGAAGGTTTACTGATGTTTCGAAAAAAGCAGGAATTAATCATACGGGCAAAGAGACTTCGGTTGCATTTGCTGATTATGATAATGATGGTTTTTTAGATTTGTATGTGTCTACAGAAAAGGGTGGAATTTTGTATAAAAATGCAGGAAAAAACACCTTTGAAGATGTAACAAGTAAATCTAAAATTAATAGTAAAACAGGTAGTAACAAAGCATTGTTTTTTGATTTAGACCATGATGGTGATCTGGACTTGTTTGAAGCAAAGAATGGTGCAAATTTACTGCATAGAAATAATGGTGATGGAACTTTCACGGAGCAGGCCAAAAAAATGGGGTTAGCAGGCAACGATACAGTTAATTCATGTAACGCAGCTTTTGGCGATTTTAATGATGATGGAGTAATTGATTTGTTTGTGGCCAATAAAAATGGTAGTAATAACTTGTATTCTAATCAACGACAAGGGCTTTTTAAAGAAATTACTGAAAATAGCGGGCTGAAAAGTAATGGACAATCCATTGCCACAGCGGTTGGCGATTTCAATAATGATGGTTTTCTTGATTTGCTGGTTAGTAAAGGAGAGGATGTGGAATTGTTTGAAAATCAAGAGAATGGACGCTTTACACCTTTGAAAAACTCAAAGACTATTTTTGCAGCACTTGCACAGGTACAGGTTAACGATGCCACTTTTTTCGATTTCGACAATGATGGCATGCTTGATTTGTTGATTGCCGGGGAGCCAAAAGAAAAAGAGGGTAGGGGTGTTTTTCTGTATCATAATGAAGGCAACGGAAAGTTCAAAAACCTTTCTGATTTGTTGCCAGAGGAAACCAAGACTGGAAAGCAAATTGCTCTGCTGGATTATAATTATGATGGCGATATCGACATTGTTATAACTGGCGTAAATGGTGGCGTTTCATTGCTAAGAAATGATGGTGGAAACATGAACCATTATGTTAAGATGAAATTGGTAGGTTTAAAAGCTGGTAGTGCCAAGAACAACCACTTTGGAATAGGTGCAAAAGTTGAAATGCGCGCAGGTGATCTTTATCAAACCCTTGTGGTAACTGATCCTAACGTGCATTTTGGACTTGGGAAACGTGAAAGAGCTGATATTGTGCGTATAACATGGACCAACGGTGTTCCTCAGAATATCTTTATGCCCGGGGCCAATCAGGATTTGATTGAAAAACAAACACTTAAAGGCTCTTGCCCTTTTCTTTACACCTGGAATGGTGAAAAATATGTTTTTGTAAAAGACATCACCTGGAGAAGTGCATTAGGAATGCCACTTGGGATTATGGGCGGAACAATGAAACATGCTTTTGCCAATGCTTCTGATGATTATATTAAAATTTCTGGTGAAAAGTTGAAGCCAAAAAATGGAGAATATTCAATTCAAATAACTTCAGAACTTTGGGAAACTATTTATATGGACAAAGTTGAATTAGTGGCAGTTGATCATCCGGATTCGGTTGCTATTTTTGTACAGGAACAGTTTACACCGCCTCCTTTCCCGGGAATGGATATTTATCAGGTAAATAAAAAACACTACCCAAGGTCAGCCTACAATGAGAAAGGGAATGATGTTCTTAAGTATATCAATAGCAAGGATGACAATTACCTGGCTGGTTTTAAATCAGGAAAATACCAGGGAATTACTGAAATGCATGACTTGATATTGGATCCGGGAGATGTTTTACAAAGTAAAAAAATGCTTCTTTATTTAAGCGGTTGGATTTTCCCAACTGATGCAAGTATTAACTATGCCCTTTCTCAATCAGGTAAATTGAAAGTAACACCGCCTCAAATACAGGTTATGAATAAAAAGGGTGAGTGGAAAACGGTGATTGACAATATCAGCTTTCCTATGGGTAAAGATAAAACGGTGATTGTTGACCTTTCTAATAAGTTTCTTTCAAAAGATCGTAGAATAAGGATAAGGACAAATATGGAAATTTACTGGGATGAAATCTTTTTTGCTGGAGCCAAAAAAAATGCACCAATAATTACAACTACACTTGATCCATCAATGGCCGACTTTCATTACCGTGGGTTTTCGCGCGAATATCGAAAAGGTGGACGATACGGGCCTCATTGGTTTGATTATTACGATGTTAATAAAGAACCTAAATGGCAGGACTTAACAGGAAATTATACTCGGTACGGAAATGTTTTACCATTGTTGTTGGGAGCTGACAATAAATACATCATTTCAAATGCAGGCGATGAAATGTCGATTAAATTTGATGCCAATTCTTTACCAAAACTTAAAAAAGGTTGGAAACGCGATTTTCTTATTCGCAGTGTTGGCTGGGTAAAAGACGGGGATATAAACACAGCACTTGGAAATACTGTTTTGCCACTTCCTTTTCACGGGATGAGCAGTTATCCACCGTCAGCCAGCGAGGTTTATCCAACAGATCCTGAATATCAACAGTATATGGAGGAATACAACACCAGAATAGTTACCCGGAATGCTTATCGCGATGTGCTGAAAAATAGGCAAATACAGCCTTAAAGTACTGTCTGTAAAATAAGAGAGGGCTGTTTGAATAGAAAATTCAGATAGCCCTCTTTTGTTATTGTAAAACGATGTTATTTATTATTTCATAGAAAACTCAACAGACCAATAAGTTCAATCACTTCAGCCCAGGTTTATGTTTGAATCTATTCTGTTTTTTTTGCATGGAAACGATAAAATGGTTAACTTCAGGGTATTAACTTATTTAGATTTGCATATTTTATAGAAGATTAAAAGTAGATTCAACAAATGAGGAACAGGTTCGCCCAACAATTAAGCATAGGAATATTACCCATTGAAAAAACAGAAATATCGCTAAAACTAAAAGACCCCTTAACAGAACTTTTAGCCGCTTTATTGGAAATCTACCGAATACCTGAATATAATGAAAAGATATTCAGTATATTAGAAAAGCATATCTTAAAAGGGAAGAAAAAAACAGGACGTAACGGGATGACGCTTTGGCAATTGTTTGTTTTAGCCCAGGTGCGCCTTTGCAAAATTATTGGTTATGCAGAACTCCATGTCGAGGCTAGCAACCATTTGACATAGAGGTGGTTACTTGGGCTGGGTGCAGACCATGGTGGTTTTACCAGGATAGAGCTTGAATACCAAAACATTTATGACAATGTTTCATTATTGATAGACGAAGCATTGCAAGAAATCAATCAGGTAATACTAGATTTTGGGCACAAAGAAGTGTTTAAAAAAAAGGAAAGGAAGCATTGCACTTAAAAAGCGATAGCTTTGTGGTTTATAGCGTTCGGGGGGGGCTTCGTTATAGATTTAAAGAATCTTGGAAATTAGTTCAATAATGAAATAATCAACTAATATATTATTACATAACCAGAAAAAAACTTATATTGATCTTTTATGTAATTTATGTTCACTTCTAAATTTGGCTGAGAATATTCATTGTTTTTGATACCTTTAATAGAGTTTAGCATAGATAATAAACTCATATTATTTAAAAATTAAGATTGGTAAAAATGAAAACAATTAAAATATGTATTATTTTGATGCTTTTGTTTACCATAAACACAAGAGCTCAGAAGGTAATTAACTTATATTCAAGCGAAATTCCTAATTCTAAAACCTCAGGGATTAAAGAAAGCTATGCCAATGAAATGTTTCGCGAAGTCACAAATCCAACATTGGAAATATATCTTCCTGAAAAAGGAAAAGCTACAGGAGCAACTGTTATTATTTGTTTGGGAGGAGGATATGCTGTGGCTGTATACCAGGGCGAAGGAATAATCACCGCCAAAGAATTTGCAAAACATGGGACAGCTGCATTTGTACTTAAATACCGCCCTTCAAATGATTCAACAATGATTGACAAAAAAAATGGTACATTACAGTATACCCAACAAGCAATTAAGTTGGTTCGAGAAAATGCAGAAGAAGGGGGGAGCAATGCTGAAAAAATTGGTATTATGGGTTTTTCAGCTGGAGGATATTTAGCTTCGACCTTGGCTACGCATTTTGAAAAAGCACTTGTAGGGAATAAAAAAAATACAAGCTTGAGGCTTGATTTTCAGATGTTTAGTTCTGGGTGAAATATTCTTGATAGTTGTTGAAATAAATTTGACAGAATACTAAAAATAAATATTTACCTTTATTGAACAGATTAACAAAGATTTTTCTTTTCATCTATCAAAATCATGAAAATAGAATAAATCATGAAGCATTTAATCTCACTTATTACTTTTTTACTAGTAGTTGGATATACTACAAAATCGCAAAATACAATAACTCCGGCACCTTTAGGATACGATATTGTGCGGTCTGATATTCCGCATGGAAATATTGATACCATTACCTACAAATCGAAAACAGTTGGAACCAACCGAAGGGCACTTATTTACACGCCCCCAGGCTATTCAAAAGACAAAAAATACCCAGTGCTTTATCTGCTACATGGTATTGGTGGCGACGAAAAGGAATGGTTTAATGGTGGCCAGCCACAAGTAATTTTTGACAACCTGTATGCAGGAAAAAAAATGGCACCTATGATTGTGGTAATGCCAAACGGACGTGCCATGAAAGATGACCGTGCCGTAGGTAATATTTTTGACAGTGTAAAAGTAGCTGCGTTTGCAGCATTTGAAAAAGATTTATTGAAAGACCTTATTCCGTTTGTTGAGAAAAAATACCCGGTAATAAAAGACAGAGAACATCGTGCCATTGCTGGTTTATCAATGGGTGGTGGGCAATCCTTAAATTTTGGTTTAGGCAACCTGAATAAATTTGCCTGGGTAGGTGGTTTTTCATCTGCTCCAAATACCAAAAAACCAGAAGAGCTTGTTCCTGACCCATCAAAAGCAAAGCAACAACTTAAATTACTTTGGCTATCGTGTGGCGACAAAGACGGGCTTATTCTTTTCAGCCAAAGAACCCATAAATATTTAAAAAACAGTAATATACCGCATATTTATTATGTTGACCATGGCTATCATGATTTTAAAGTTTGGAAGAACAGTTTGTATATGTATTCACAGTTGATTTTTAAACCTGTTGATGTGGCTTCTTTCGATAAAATAAGTATGGTTGGTCGACCAGCTGAATCAAATATACGAAGGGCTGAATATCCTCAGATTTTGCCTAATGGTAGGGCGTTGTTCAAAATTAAAGCCCCGGAAGCTAAAAAAGTACAAGTTGATTTAGGAAAAAAATACGACCTGGTTAAAAATAGCGAAGGTGTTTGGGAAGGAATAATTGATTCGTTAAGTGAAGGTTTCCATTATTACTCCTTAATCCTTGATGGAATTGCGGTTTGCGATCCAGCAAGCGAAACATACTATGGCATGGGACGTATGGCAAGTGGTTTTGAAGTTCCTTTTAAAGGCGATAGTTACTACGAAATTAGGAATGTCCCCCATGGGGAAATCAGAATTAAACAGTACTATTCAAATGTAACCAAGTCCTGGCGTCAATTTTATATGTATATCCCACCCGGATATAATGAAAATTGTACTGAAAAATATCCGGTATTGTATATTATGCATGGTGGTGGCGAAGATGAACGCGGTTGGGCAACTCAAGGTAAAACAAATTTCATACTCGACAACCTGATTGCCGAAAAAAAAGCCGTACCCATGGTTATTGTAATGCCTGATGGAAATATACCTATACGTGCTTTTGGTGAAGAAGTTTTAAAAGTGTTTGAAAAAGAGTTGAAACAATGTATTATTCCTTTTGTTGAGAAAAATTATCGTGTAAAAACCGATTCAAAAAGTCGTGCCCTTGCCGGGTTATCAATGGGGGGACTACAAACACTTTATGCAGGGGTAAATAATACCGATTTATTTTCGTATTTGGGCGTTTTTAGCTCTGGCTGGATCCTGCCTATGCAGGCAGAACTGGCTAATAGGCAGTATAAGTTTATGACAAACAATTCCAGCAAGATCAATGGAAACCTTAAACAGTTTTGGATTTCTATGGGTGGTAAAGAGGATATTGCCTGGAAAAATTGCCAAGCCATGCTTAAAAAATTCGACGAGATGAAAATCAATTACAAATACAGTGAATATCCAGGGGGGCATACATGGCCAGTTTGGAGAAATAACATTTTTAATTTTGCCCAACTTTTATTTAAATAATTAATTGTGCGGGCAAAGATGCAAGGTTCTGTATATGAGGTGCTGTCTAAAAAGCCGTCGTTCCGAGCAAAGCAAAGGAGTCTTTAAAGCGCGATGCTTTGTTCATCAGAAGATTAGCTCTGCTGAGTCCTTTGGAGTTGTTTCTTCATTTCTCATCGTAATGATGGGTTTTTGGTAATTTTTAGAAAGCTTTATTATCATGGAAATATTAAGAAACTAATATTTAAGTTGCCAGTAGATTAAATCAGTAATGTTTTAAATATCTAGTAATTAACTACTTGTAGTTAAGGTGGAAATCTAAAAATCTAAAAATCTAAAAAAATGAAAAAACTTTCCTTTCTTTTTCTATTCTTTTGCATAATGGTGTATTCTGTCTACAGTCAGTCCTACCAAAAAACTGATTTAGGCATTAAGTCAACAATCAATGCAACTAATGTAGAGATTCAATTTTACAGCCCATCAATAGTCAGGATACAAAAATGGCCGGATGGGAAAAACTTCAAAAAAGAAAGCCTGTCGGTAATTAAAACGCCCCAAAAAACTGCGTTTAGCGTAAAGAAAACAGGCAATAAACTTGTACTGAAAAGTAAAGCACTTACTGCAATTCTCGATCTGAAAAATGGCAGGATTGTGTTTCAGAATTCAAAAGGTGAACCACTTTTGAATGAGAAAGAGGCTGGAGCCGGATTTACAGACTTTAATGATGTCGGAAATAAAACCTTCAGCGTGTCGCAGTCCTTTGTTTTGGATAAAGATGAAGCTATTTATGGCCTGGGAATTCTTCAAAATGGCAAAATGGCTCAACGAAATCATAAAGTTTATATGGTGCAGAGCAATACACAGGATTTTGTCACCTTTTTCCAGTCGAATAAAGGTTATGGATTATTTTGGGACAATTATTCCCCAACCACTTTTAAAGATACCCTGGGAGTGACTTCATTCAGTTCTGAGGTGGGTGACGGAATTGACTATTATTTTATGAACGGCAACAATGCAGATGGCGTAGTTGCCTGTATGCGTGATATTACTGGCCAGGCACCCATGTTTCCATTATGGACATATGGTTTTTGGCAAAGCAAAGAACGCTATAAGTCTCAGGATGAAACGGTTGGTATTGTTAAAAAATACCGTGATTTAGGTGTTCCACTCGATGGGATCATTCAGGACTGGCGCTACTGGGGCAATAATTACCTTTGGAATGCCATGGAGTTTTTGAATGAGGAATTTTACAATCCAAAAAAAATGATTGATGATGTGCATGGTATGAATGCCCACATGATTATATCCATTTGGAATTCATTTGGTCCTCATACAAAGCAATATCGAGAATTAGATAGTATTGGCGCTTTATTTGATATTAAAACTTGGCCTGAATCCGGATCATTTAAGTGGCCACCAAATATGGATTACCCGTCAGGCGTAAGGGTTTACGACCCCTACAATCCCCAGGCTCGCGATATATATTGGAAGTACCTAAACAATGGTATTTTTAAGCTAGGCATGGATGGATGGTGGATTGATTCCTCTGAGCCAGATCACTTTAGCCCAAAACCATCTGATTTTGATAACCAAACTTATCTGGGATCATTCCGCAAAGTCCGAAATGCCTTTCCATTAATGACAGTTGGCGGGGTTTATGAACATCAGCGTAAAGTGGCTTCTGAGAAAAGGGTGTTTATTTTAACCCGATCCGCTTTTGCTGGCCAGCAACGCTACGGTGCAAACACCTGGTCGGGCGATGTAGTAGCCTCATGGAAGGCTTTGCGCAACCAAATTTCAGGTGGTTTAAATTTTTCACTTTGTGCGATACCTCATTATAACAGCGATATTGGTGGTTTTTTCCTTTGGAATTTTAAAAACCCTCTTAAAAATGCCGAATATCGCGAATTGTACACACGTTGGATTCAATTTGGAGCATTTTGCCCAATGATGCGCTCACACGGTACCGATGCTCCACGTGAAATTTACCAGTTTGGTGAAAAAGGAGATAAAATATATGATGCTATTGAAAAGTCTATAAATCTGAGGTACAGTTTATTACCTTATATTTATTCAACTTCTTGGGAGGTATCTGCTAATCAATCAAGTATGATGCGTGCCTTGGTAATGGATTTTGCAACAGATAAACAGGCATTGGACATTGATGACGAATACATGTTTGGTAAATCAATTCTTGTATGCCCGGTAACTGAAGCCATGTATTCGAAAAACATGAAAGAAGATTTCAGCAGCATTAAATCCAGAGAGCTCTATTTGCCCAAAGGTACTGATTGGGTTGATTTCTGGACAGGTGAAAAATTACAAGGTGGACAAACCATTAAGAAAGAATCTCCAATTGATATCATCCCTTTGTATATTAAAGCGGGTTCAATTCTTCCAATAGGGCCAAAAGTTCAATATGCAACAGAAAAAAAATGGGATGACCTGGAAATCCGTATTTATGAAGGAGCCAATGGCGAATTTACTTTGTACGAAGATGAAAACGATAATTACAACTACGAGAAAGGGATGTTTGCTACCATTACATTTAGTTGGGACAACGCAAAAAAAACATTAACCATTGGTAATCGTAAAGGTGAATTCCCGGGAATGCTGAAAGAACGAAAATTCAATATTATCAGCATTACAAAAGGCTACAAAGCGGGTGATTCAAAAGTAAATAAATTTGATAAAGTAGTTTCGTATAGTGGTAAGAAAATTACAGTTAAATTGTAAAAAAAATCAGTTTAATTTCCTGTAAATCAGATAAATAGTATTGTTATGAAAAGACTGTTTTTTTTGTGCTTTGCACTTATTTCTTTGGCGGCTTATTCGCAAAACCCAAAGCAGGTAATTAGTCCGGATGGAAACCTAAAATTAAATGTTTTGATTGAAAAAGGTAAACCAATGTATGCCGTTACATACAAAGGTAAACCTATGCTCGAAAACTCACCATTAGGATGCATAACCAATGAAGGTGATTTTAGTGCCAAAATGAGTTTTGTTAAGTCTTCTGTTGGAGAAGTTGATAAACAATACACCCAAGAAAAAATAAAGCAGTCTTTTATAAAATACAAGGCAAATACACTAAGCTGTACATTTTCAAATGCCTCAAAAAAAGAAATTACTGTGGTATTTCAGGTAAGCAACAACGATATTGCTTTTCGTTATGAGCTACCTATTTGGGATAAGACCATGGCCTGTGTGGTGGAAAAAGAAGCCACCGGATTTAGGTTCCCTTCCTTTACAACAGCTTTTCTATCTTATATGATGACCCCTATGGGTGGATTTGCGCGTACAACGCCCAGTTACGAAAGTGGTTACGTGGCCGACGAGGCAATGGACAAAACCACTGCTGCCGAAGGGTATGTTTTCCCCGGGCTATTCCATGTTGGTGATAATGGTTGGGTGTTGGTTTCCGAAACAGGCGTAAGCAGTCAGTTTTGTGGATCTCATTTGAGTAAATATGCCAATGGCGCATATTTGGTTGAATATCCCAACCCTAATCAGAATAATGGATTTGGAAGCAATGGAGGACAAATTGGCTTACCAGGTGTTACTCCATGGCGCACAATTACGGTAGGTGAAACACTTAAACCAATTGTTGAAACAACCATTCCATACAATGTGGTTGAACCGCTTTACGAAGCTTCTCAAACCTATAAATTTGGACGAGGTACATGGAGCTGGATTGTTTGGCAAGACAACAGTATGAACTTTGAAGACCAGGTAAAATATATTGATTTGGCTGCTGCTATGAATTTTGAATACATATTGATTGATGCCTGGTGGGACAAAAATATTGGCTATAAAAAAATGAAAGAATTGGTTAAATATGCTGATTCAAAAGGGGTTGGCGTATTCTTGTGGTACAATTCAAATGGATCTGTAAACGATGCTTTTATGACTCCGTTGAACAGAATGAATACGTCTATAGTGCGAAAGAAAGAAATGAAGTGGCTTAAGGAAGCCGGAGTGAAAGGTTTGAAAGTTGATTTTTTTGGTGGCGACAAGCAAGAAACCATGCGTTTGTATGAGGATATTCTTGCCGAAGCCAATGAATATGGACTGATGATTATTTTTCATGGTACCACATTGCCCCGCGGCTGGGAACGAATGTATCCTAATTTTGTTGGTGGCGAAGCTGTGCTTGCATCTGAAATGCTTGTTTTTGTTCAGGACACCCGAGAAAAAGAAGCTTTCTATGCTTCATTGCATCCCTTCATGCGTAATTCAGTTGCCTGTATGGAGTTTGGCGGGGTATTTTTGAACAAATTCCTGAATAAAGGCAATAAAGAAGGACAAAAACGTCTGACTACTGATGCCTTTCAATTAGCTACTGGCGTTCTTTTTCAAAATCCATTGCAAATGTTTGCATTAACACCAGACAACCTGACAGAGGCTCCTAAGTTTGCGCTGGATTTCATGAAAAATATCCCAACTACTTGGGATGAAACCCTTTATATTGATGGTTATCCTGGTAAATACACTGTAATAGCCCGCCGTCATGGTCAAAAATGGTATGTTGCCGGAGTAAATGCAGAGAAATCATCAAAGGAGTTAAAATTAAAGCTGCCCATGTTTGCAGGACAAAATGTAACTATTTACACCGATAATAAAAACAAAGAAACTTACATAGATACCCTAAAAGTTGCTGCAAATGGAGAAGTGTTAGTTACTATTCAACCAAATGGTGGGGTTGTAATAACCAAATAGTTGAAAAAATAACAATTGTTTTTTTAACATGAAACATACATGGTTGTTCAAAAGCACTTAAGGGTATGATTATGTGATAGAAAACATTCAAAGTATAAAGCCTCAATCTGTGGATGTTCAATTTGGTTGCCACAAAGCCTTCATGAGCTTTGTGGATAAATTGAAAACGAATAAGGTATAAATGGGTAAAAAAAACAATTCTACTGGAGCTGGAAGTGGTTATCTATAAAGTATTGGTGGGGGGACAAACGTTCTTAAAAATGCGTGAAATTCCCAATTAAAGACAGTAATAAGGAATAAACCAAATTACAATGATACAATGAGCAAAAGTATTTTTTTAACAACTATTTTTTTGATGATGCAGGCAATGGTTAATTTTGTTATTGCCCAAAATACAATTCAACAGCGCCCCATCATTCAAACAAAGTATACTGCTGATCCTGCGCCCATGGTGCATAACGACACGGTATTTCTCTATACCAGCCACGATGAAGATGATGCAATGGGCTTTAAAATGCAAAATTGGCTGCTTTATTCTTCTACCGACATGGTAAACTGGACCGAGCATGGCGCAGTGGCATCTTTGGATAATTTTGATTGGGTACCCTATGACAATGGTGCCTGGGCAGTGCAATGCATTGAACGCAACGGGAAATTTTACCTCTACTGCCCAATGCCCGGAGGAGTTGGCATAGGTGTTTTGGTAGCAGATAGTCCATACGGGCCATTCAAAGATCCCATTGGGAAACCACTAATTAAACAGGGCAATCATGATATAGACCCTACCATATTTATTGATGATGACGGGCAGGCCTACATGTACTGGGGAAACCCTAAAGTGTATTACGTAAAGCTGAATGAAGATATGATTTCTTATTCAGGAGAAATTAATCAGGAACCTACAACGCCAAAAAATTACCAGGAAGGACCCTGGGTTTGGAAGCGGAACAGTCATTACTATCTTGCCTACGCCTCCACTTGTTGTCCCGAAGGAATTGGATATGCTATGAGCAGCTCCCCAACAGGTCCCTGGGAATACAAAGGCATGATTGTAGATGCAACAGAAAAGACCAGGGGCAATCACCCAGGTATTATCGAATACAAAGGAAAATGGTATTGTTTTGGGCATAGCTACGACCTGCTAAAAAAAACAACACCCAAATTCTACGAACGCCGCTCGGTTGATATGGATGAAATGGTTTACAACCCTGATGGTACTATTAAAAACAGGCATTACTGGTCGGTAGAAGGGCCTGAACAAGTGGAGCATCTGAATCCTTTCAATCGTGTTGAAGCTGAAACAATGGCCTGGAGTGAAGGAGTAAAAACCCGTTTTGAAACCGAGTGGGAAGGCGATTTCGATTGGGCCAGAGGAAAAAGAATCGCCGACCGTTTATTTGTTACTGCCATCAATCATGGTGATTACATAAAAGTTAGTGGCGTTGATTTTGCTGATGGCGCCGAATCCATTGAAGTATGTGTTTCCCCTATTTATGGAGGAAAAATTGAAGTGCGGGCTGATAAAATTGACGGATCGGTGATTGCAACAATAGACGTAAATAAAGCTCACGAAGAAGGAATCTGGAGCACATTTACTGCATCGGCAAACAACATCAAAGGAGTTCATGATGTGTACTTTGTTTTCAAGGGAGAAAAAGACTTGTTTTATTTTGACTGGTGGAAATTTAAATAGAAATTGAAATGACAAAAAAAAAATTATTCTTTTGTGCAATAGGCATTATCTTGGTTTCTTGTACAAATCAAAAATCTGATAATGAGTTTTACTCAAATCAATTTCCTTTAGGTGATGTAACCTTACTTGATGGGCCTTTTAAACATGCCCGTGATCTTAATATTGAGGTACTCCTCAAGTATGATGTCGACCGCTTATTGGCACCATATCGTAAAGAAGCTGGTTTAGCCGAAAAAGCAAAAAGTTATCCTAACTGGGAAGGACTTGATGGTCACGTAGGTGGTCACTATCTTTCAGCAATGGCTATGAATTACGCGGCAACTGGCAATGAAGAGTGTAAGAAACGCATGGAATACATGCTTACCGAACTTAAAGAATGCCAGGATTCGAATGCTGTTAACAACCCTGAGTGGGGAGCAGGTTACCTGGGAGGCATACCTAAAAGTGCCGAGTTATGGTCAAAAATTAAAGCAGGAAACGTGGGTGCTATTTGGAGCGCCTGGGCACCCTGGTACAACATTCATAAAATGTACGCAGGACTAAGGGATACCTGGCTATATGCTGAAAATAAGGATGCAAAAGCGATGTTCCTAAAGTTTTGCGATTGGGCCATCGACCTTACTTCTGGATTGTCGGATGACCAAATGGAAGAAATGCTGGGCAACGAGCATGGTGGCATGGATGAAATGTTTGCCGATGCTTATCAAATAACTCATGAGCAAAAATACATGGTGGCAGCTAAGCGCTTCTCGCACAAAGCATTCCTCAATCCTTTATCGGAGGGCATTGATAATCTTGATAATAAACATGCAAACACCCAAGTGCCAAAATTTATTGGTTTCCAGAGAATTGCAGAACTAAACGGAGATGAAAAATATGAAAAAGCAGCAAGCTTTTTCTGGGAAACAGTTGTCAATAACCGTTCCCTTGCTTTTGGCGGAAACAGTCGCCGCGAACATTTTCCAGCCATCACATCCTGCATTGATTTTGTGAATGTGAATGACGGTCCCGAATCGTGCAATTCGTACAACATGCTAAAACTGACCGAAGATTTGTTCAGGGCACATCCGGCAGCTAAATATGTCGATTACTACGAGCGTACTGTTTTGAACCACATCCTCTCAACTCAACACCCTGAACATGGTGGTTATGTGTATTTTACCCCAGCACGGCCACGTCATTACAGGGTTTACTCTGCCCCAAATGAAGCCATGTGGTGCTGCGTGGGAACTGGTATGGAAAACCATAGTAAATACAACCAGTTTATTTATACCCATTCAAAAGACACTTTGTACCTTAACCTTTTTATTGCTTCAGAACTTAACTGGAAAGAGAAAGGTGTAAAAATTAAACAGGAAACAAAATTTCCATACGAGGAGCAAACAAATTTAAAAGTAACAGAAGGTGCTTCGGAATTCACTTTAAAAGTAAGATATCCGGGCTGGGTTAGTAAAGGAGCTTTAAAATTGATGGTTAATGGAGAGGAAGTATCGTATTCCAAACTTCCATCATCTTACATTGGCATTAGCAGAAAATGGGAAAAAGGCGATGAGGTCCAAATTACTTTGCCTATGCATAACACCATAGAACACATGCCCAATGTGCCTGAGTATATTGCTTTTATGCATGGTCCAATTTTGTTAGGTGCAAAAACCGGAACAGAAGATTTAAAAGGTCTGATTGCTGATGATGGACGCTGGAGCCAATATGCTGCCGGGGAATACTTACCTGTAGATAAAGCTCCGATTTTAATTGAAGATGACATTCAAAACATTGGAAGCAAATTAGAACCAGTAGAAGACAAACCATTAAATTTTAAGCTAAATGTTAAAATGGTTAACCCACTTGAATTGACCCTTGAGCCTTTTTATAAAATCCACGATGCCCGGTACATGATGTACTGGCTGGCTTTAACAAATGATGGTTACAAAGCCTATTTAGATTCTTTGCAAAATATTGAAAAAGAGAAACTTG
Source organism: Bacteroidales bacterium (assembly GCA_050291445.1). Taxonomy (GTDB): domain Bacteria; phylum Bacteroidota; class Bacteroidia; order Bacteroidales; family NBLH01; genus NBLH01. Next base: position 71,911 of record JBNKJW010000027.1, read on the forward strand.
CCCTTGAAAAACGGACGATCGATTTTGTTCGTACTGGTGAGCAACAACCTGAAACCGACCATGCCATGCAAAATGAAAAATCCAGCACTGGCAATAATTTGGGGGATTTTTGGCGCGAAGCCCGTGATGGCGGCTTCTTTAGCTATGATTTAAGCACAAATTCTGAAACCAGCCTTAGCTTATTTGTTCGGTATTGGGGTGCGGAATGGGGCAACCGTAAGTTTGACATTTATATTGATGATGAAAAATTGCTTACAGAGGATAATACAAACAGATGGAATCAGTCATTATTTCAGGATATTGTGTATCTAATCCCAGAATCGATGCTAAAGGGAAAAAGTAGCATAAGGGTTAAATTTCAGGCGTTGCCAGAAAATACTGCTGGTGCGGTTTATATTGTTAGGTTGTTAAAAACAGAGGATAAAAAGTAACAAGTATAGAGGGAAACGAGCAGGTTTACAAGGATTATTTGTTAACTCCGGATGAGTTCTACAACCCTATTTTACTGGTTACTTGCTGGGTTTGTATGCAATTTCGGCAAACAATGCAAAGCCAGAGTAGATAAAATTTAGTAAATCAAAAGGAAGAGTGAGACTGCTTCATCCTCATTCCTCGTCTTTGCAGTGACGTCACTCCGAGGAGGCACGACGAAGGAGTCTAAACTGTTAAATCAGACTTGACATGATGCTTGTACAATCCACTCTTCATTATAAAATAATTTAAAGTTGTTGTCTGCGAAATTTTGAGGCAATTAGGTGAAAATAATCTGCTAAAAATTATTCAGTTGAAAATTAAGTATCTACTTTTCTTTTTTTTATTCATTTTTCTCCAGGGAGAAAATTTGTATGCCTCTGGTGATAAAATCAAATTTGAGGAATACTCTTACAAAGACGGCCTTACAACATCCAATATTTATAGTGTTTCAAAAGATTCAAGAGGTTTTTTATGGATTTGTTCTGAAAACGGATTATATCGTTTTGATGGTTACCGTTTTAGAAATATAAGTTCACTGGTTAAAGATTTTTTTAGTATCGAAACCTATTGTATTTATGAAGATAAAAACAACAACTTTTTAATTGGTACAAGTCAGGGTGTTTTTTATTATCAAACGCGGACTGAAAAAATATCGCCCATTAACTTAAACATCAACAGCGCTTATAGAGTTTATGAAATTTTGGTTCTTGATGATAAAATATGGGCGGCATCAGACATAGGCCTGATTTTGTTTAATAAAGAAAGCATCTCAAACCTTGATAAAACCAACCAGTGTCAGGTTTTATTGCCTGATTATCAGGGTGAAAGAACTAATCAGGACAACATTGTCAATACTCTTTTTTACATGCCTGGTTCTTCATCGTTATGGGTTGGGACCAATGGTGCTTTGTATGAGTTGGACAGAGAAAAACTGACTTTTAGCTTAATCAATTCTTTCTTTCAAAACTCCATTAGGGGGCTTTCTCAATACACCAATAAAATTTTGGTAAGCAGTTGGGATGGGGGCGTATTTTTAGTAAATCCTTCAACCCATTTGGTAGAGAATGATGTTTTTATAAAAAATGTCAACAAAATAGTTGGCGATAAGCGTGTTGTTTCTGCTTTTATTGATCACAGAAATCACTTGTGGGTGGCTACTAAAGGTAGTGGATTATATATATTCCAACAAAACAAAGGCAATGAGGTATTTTATACCAACTACCGAAATGATCAAAAACAAAACAAAAGCCTAAAATCCGATTTTATTAATCATATGTATATGGATGATAATAAAACTGTTTGGCTTTCAATGAACCAACCTGTTCTTACTAAGATTTATTTTCAGAAAAACAATTTACAGACTTTTAGTTTCAACAAACAAAAAAACATACAAAGCCCTAAAGAAATTCTATCAGTTGCACAATCAAATGAGAAAAACAAAATATGGGTAACAACCAATGGTAGTGGATTATATTTGTTTGATGCCAAAACTCAAAAATTTAAACAATTCACTACTAAAACTACCAAAGGGCTTCAACTTCAGAGCAATAATATAAGTATTTGTTATCAGGATAGTAAGGGCAATTTGTGGCTGGTATATCAAAAAATTGGCTTGTACTTTATACCTGCAAAACATGTAACAGAGTTGTTACAAGACAACTTAAAAACAGTCATTAAACCCCTCAATGCCAATAGTTTACTTTCGGGAATTTTCATTATCAATTCATATATATTAACAATATACGAAGACAGTTCAAATCGTTTGTGGTTTGGCTCATGGGGTAGTTTGTATCTGGTTGAACAAGATCCTAATTTAAAATCAAAAGAAGATGTACTACAAGGCTACAAATCTATACGCATATATGCCGACATTGAAAGAGAAAAAGTTGATTTTCAAATTTCACCTGTTGTATCCATAGCCGAAATAAACAAAAAAAGATACTGGATTGGTACTTATGAAACGGGTATTGTTGAAGTAGAGGAATTATCAAAAAATAATTTTTTCTGTAAACTGGCTCCGGTCAATAAAAAAATAAAAACAAAAAAAATAAACCAGATAATTTTAGATAAAAGAAATGGAATTTGGATGGGAACAAACTCCGGACTTTTTTACTTGAATTCAGCAAAGAGCACATTTAGGTCGTTCACAACCAAAGAGGGTTTGTGTATGGACTATATCAGCAATGTGGTAGAGGATGATAATTCAAACATTTGGGTGTCTACTCCGTATGGTCTGTCTAATATTCAAACAAAAGATTTATCTGTTTCAAATTTTTACCATCCGGATCATGATAAGTTTAACCAGTATATTATAAATGCAGGAACCCTTGCCGATAATAATTTAGTCTGTTTTTCAACAAATGAATCACTTGTTTTTATAAACCCTGATTCTATTGAAACAAATAACAATCTTCCACCTCTGTTTTTTACAGATATAAAAATTGATAACAAAACTGTAATTCCACAGGAAAAATACAATGGAACTGTGGTTTTAAGCGAAAATATTAACAGGTGTGAAGTAATTAATGTACCTTATTATCACACACTTAACCTTGAGTTTGCGGCACTTGATTTTTCCAGGTCGAAACAAATAATATACAAATATAAAATTGGCAAAAAAAGTGAATGGATACAGTTAAAACCGGGGCAACGTAGTCTAAACCTGCCAAATATGAGCCATGGGGAATATATTTTAAGTATTATGGCCACTAAATCAGATAGCAACTCAAGTATAAAGCAGATTAAAATTAACTATTTACCACCATTTTGGTTATCTAATGTAGCTTATGTGTTTTATGTTGTTGTTGTTTTAGCCCTGTTGTTTTTCTATCAAAGGTTGTCCATTCAAAAAATCAAGCAAAAGTCGATTATTGAAAAAGAAAGGTTTGAAATTAAAAAGCTTGAGGAACTAAGTAAGATGAAAAGCGAGTTTTTTTCAAACATTTCGCACGAATACCGAACGCCTTTGAGCCTGATAATCAATCCATTGGAACGGCTTAGCAAGGAGCAGGAAATTTCTGAAAAAAACAAGGAAAAAATTGGCCTTATCCTTAAAAGCAGTGAGCGATTGCTGAAATTGACCAACGAATTGATGGATTTTAGTAAAATAGAGAAAAAATTACTTAAGCCTAATTTTGAAATTTGCGAAATCCGCTCTTTTGTTCGTACAATTTGCAAGTTTTTCAAGAATCAAGCAGATTCCATGAATTTTGAGTTCAAATTTTACAGTTCTTTTGAGCAACTGGAGATCCCTATAGATAAAAGTATGATTGAGAAAGTGGTGTTTAATCTTTTATCAAATGCTTTTAAATACACTCAGCCTAATGGAATGATAATGATTAACTTAACAGTGACAAGTGAACAAAATAACGAATATTTTAAACTCTCATGTATAAACACAGGAAAGGGAATTAATACTGAAAACCTGGGTAAAATATTTGATCGGTTCTATCAGGTTGATAACGTGCAAAACCGAAACATGGAAGGAACTGGTATAGGGCTCTCATTAGTAAAGAGTTATGTTGAGTTGCACAAAGGAAAAATTGAGGTTAAAAGTGAACCCAACCTCGAAACAAGTTTTGATATATACCTGCCAATACAACAAAACCGGGTTCATGCTCCTGAAAAAACAGCTTCATTGCTTGCTGGGTTAAACGGTAAAGAGGCAAATTCTGTAACCGAAGGGAAAAAACTAAAAGTTAAACCTTCCTCTCACTATAAACTTCTTGTTATTGAAGACGATGACGATATCAGAAACTATATTATTTCAGAATTGTCTCCTGATTTTAATATCTTAGAAGCTAAAAATGGGCAGGAAGGGTTTGATATGGCCAATGAAACAATTCCTGATTTAATTGTAACGGATATAATTATGCCCATAATGTCGGGACTGGATTTGTGCCAAAAGTTAAAAAAACAGGTGGTTACATCCCATATTCCTGTTTTAATGCTTTCGGCAAAAACCACGGTCGAAAACCAGATTGAAGGCCTGGAAATGGGAGCAGATGTTTACATGATAAAGCCATTCAGTATTGAACACCTAAAAGCACAGATAGTAAGGCTAATCAATTTTAAACAAGCAGTTTACGTTCGATATCTTAAAGAAACTGAATTAATTCCACAGGGGGCTGCATCAACAAAACTGGATGAAGATTTTATGAAAAAAGTTACAGACTTTATTGAAAGAAACCTTTTAGATTCAAACCTGAATGTTGATCAGCTGGCAAATTGTGTATCACTAAGTAAAGTGCAAACCTATCGAAAAATTAAAGCAATTACAGGAATGTCTATTGTGGAATTTATTCGAACAATCAGGTTAAAAAAATCTATTCCTATGATTATGGAAAAGAAGTTGAATTTTTCAGAAATTGCGTTTGAAACAGGATTTTCTTCTCCTTCCTATTTTTCAAAATGCTTTCATGACCATTTTGGAAAAACACCCTCTGAATTTGCACTGGAATATGGAGGATGAAAGGATAGAATTATGTGTATGCAACACAATATGGCAATTATCAATAGTAATGAAATAATTTTTATAGCGATTGAAATAAATTTAACAGCAATACACAAGTGGAAAAACTAATTTTGACAATCACATAAGCAAATTTTAAGGAAAAAATCCATGCATAAGAAATTAAAAAAATGAACCCCAAAATTAAACTTATCGTTTTTATCCTAATAGTTTCAAGTGCCTGTTTTGCACAGAAAAATCAGGAAAGAGATACTATCATTGCATCAACAAATGTTCCTGGTGCAAAATATCCTAAGATTTTAAAAGACAACCGGGTAATATTTCAGATTAAAGCTCCTGATGCTCAGAGTATTCAGGTCGATTTGGCGAAGAAGTACAACATGGCAAAAAACAATGAGGGAGTTTGGCAGGTAACTACTGAACCAATTGTTGAGGGGTTCCATTATTATTCAATTTTAATTGATGGAGTTGCCGTATGTGATCCGGCGAGCAAGACATTTTACGGAATGGGAAGAATGGCAAGCGGCATAGATATTCCTGAAAAAGGAGTAAATTTTTACGATATTAAAGAGGTTCCCCATGGCGATATCAGAACAAACACCTATTTTTCAAAGACCACAAATACCTGGCGAAAAGTAAATATATACACACCTCCTGGCTACGATAAAAACCCTAACAAAAAATACCCTGTACTATACTTACAACATGGCGGTGGTGAAGATGAAAGTGGATGGGTGCAACAAGGAAAAACAAACAATATTCTGGACAACCTTATTGCAAACGGAAAAGCCGTTCCTATGCTTGTGGTTATTGCAAATGGTAATGCCAGAAAACCAGGTGTAAATGCCCGCGGATATAATGATGAACCGATGGCTGTTTTTAAAGAAGAACTCTTTGAAAACATTATGCCTTTTATTGAAAGTAATTACAGAATAAAAAACGGCCCAAAAAACACTGCACTTGCAGGACTTTCAATGGGCGGAGGGCAATCCTTTTACACTGGGCTTAGAAATACAGATAAATTTGCTAATGTTGGAGTTTTTAGCACTGGCTTGTTTGGTGGTATTGGGCCAAAAGCAGGGCAATTATTTAATCCTGAGGTGATTATACCTGGGATTTTATCAAAGTCTAAAACTTTTAATACTAAATTGGATGTGTTTTATATTTCTGTGGGCGAGCAAGACCAGAGGATTACGCATACCAAAAAACTTATTGAAACATTTAATAAAAATGCGGTCGATGTAATTTTTGAATCATTCCCAGGTGACCATGAATGGCAGGTTTGGAGGAAATCATTACATAGTTTTGTTCAAAAATTGTTTAAGTAAAGCATTTGTGAAAATATTAATTCTTAAATTATGAAAAGAATAAATACTATTTTAACAATCATTGTGCTGATAGGGTTGCTTTTTTTTACAACAACAAGTAAGGCACAATCAGTAAAAGGAGGCAAGAAAATCAGTACGGATTTGTTAGGGCTGTTTTTCGAAGACATCAACTATGCTGCCGATGGTGGTTTGTATGCAGAGCTGGTTCAAAATCGCTCGTTTGAATACAACCCCACAGAGCAACGAGAATGGCATCCATTGTCTTTTTGGGAATATATTTGTCCGGGCTTTTCAATTGGCGGAATTAGTGTTGAAACATCTGCCCCACTTCACCCTGTTAACATACATTATCTTGTTTTAGATATTGAACACGTTGGGCACGAAGAAAAGTTCAAGGGTGAGTCGGGTGTAGGTCTAAAAAATGCTGGTTTCGATGGTATTGTTGTCAGAAAAGGAGAAAAATACAACTTTTCAATGTTTGCACAACTGCTTTCCGAAGAACCAATTGATTTCCTGATAAGCCTGCAAAATACAAAAGGCGAAGAACTGGCGCGAAGTAAAGTAAAAACATCCTCCAAGAAATGGAAAAAATATTCAACATCTTTAACTGCTTTAGCTGATTGCGATACTGCATCATTGGTAGTTTTAGCCCAAACCAATGGAAAAGTTGCATTGGATATGGTTTCGTTATTTCCTGAAAAAACGTTTAAAAGCCGAACCAATGGTTTAAGAGCTGATTTAGCACAAATTTTGGCTGATATGAAGCCCAAATTCATCCGTTTTCCAGGCGGTTGCCTTGTTCATGGTGATGGCTTAGGAAATATGTACCGATGGAAAAATACAGTAGGCCCTGTTGAACAGCGCAAAGAACAACGTAATATTTGGGGCTACCATCAAACAGCAGGTCTGGGCTATTTCGAGTATTTTCAGTTTTGCGAAGATATCGGTGCCAAGCCTTTACCAGTTGTTCCGGCTGGCGTTTGTTGTCAAAACTCTGGAGGTACATGGCGAGTTGGAGGCACAGGGCAAAAAGCCTTACCTAAAAATGAAATGCCAGATTACATACAAGAGATCCTTGACCTGATAGAATGGGCAAACGGGCCTGCTACTTCAAAATGGGGTGCAATAAGAGCCGCAGCCGGACATCCAGAGTCTTTTAACCTGGAATATGTGGGCATAGGAAATGAAGACAAAATGACGCCTGAGTTTAAAGATCGTTTTGAAATGATTTACAAAGTTGTGAAAGAAAAACACCCCGAAATAACAATTATTGGAACCGTTGGGCCATTTTTTAAGGGCAAAGACTTTGATGAAGGCTGGGAGTTGGCCAATAAACTAAAAATCCCAGTGGTTGATGAACATTATTACACCCAGCCAGAATGGTTTTTATCAAACCAATACAGATACGATAGTTATGATCGTAAAGCTTCAAAAGTATACCTTGGCGAATATGCTTCGTGGGGCAATAAAATGTGGAATGCCATTGCCGAGGCAGCTTATTTAACAGGTATCGAACGTAATGGAGATGTTGTTGCAATGGCATCCTACGCCCCTTTATTGGCTAAAAAGGGCTTTACTCAGTGGAAAACCGACATGATTTTCTTTGATAATGTAACTATTTGTCCTACACCAAATTACTATGTGCAAAAAATGTTTATGACCAATCAGGGCGACAGGTATTTCAATAAGGTTGTTAAATTGGCAAAAAACGACACCATTTTGGCAGCTTCCTGTGTAATGGATAGTAAAAGTGGTGATGTAATTCTAAAAATGGTAAATGCAGGAGTTGAGGTTAAAAAAATGAGTGTTAATCTTTCTGCTTTCAAAAACATGAAACCTGATGCTGAGATGACTTTACTTTCAGGTAAAAAGGATGATGAAAACACCTTTGAGGAGCTTAAAAATGTTGTGCCAAAGAAATCAAAGTATAAAGTACGCAAAAAGTTTGACTACGAGGCTCCTGCAGTGTCGCTAACTATAATTCGGATAAAAACAAAATAAAAAATAAGATATGAAAGCAATTAGGATAACTGTAGTGCTATCATTTTTATTGTTTGCCAGTAAAATATACGCACAAAAAGCAATTAACCCGATTATACATGCCGACGTGCCTGATATGTCAATAATTCGTGTAGATGATACCTATTATATGAGCAGCACTACTATGCACATGAGCCCGGGTGTGCCAATTATGAAATCGAAAGACCTGGTGAATTGGGAACTGGTCAATTATGCTTATGATATTCTTGATGATGTAGATGAGCTGAACCTTGAAAATGGGAAAAGTACTTATGGCCGTGGCTCATGGGCCAGTTGTTTGAGGTACCACAACAATACTTATTATGTTAGCACTTTTGCAGGAACTACTGGAAAAACCTATATCTATTCGACAAAAGATATTGAAAAAGGATCATGGAAAGTACAATCTTTTAAACCTTCGCATCACGACCATACCATATTTTTTGATGATGATGGACATATCTATATGATTTGGGGTGGAGGAAAACTTCGCATGGTAGAGCTTAAAGATGATCTTTCAGGTGTTAAAGAAGGAACTGAAAGGGTACTTATCGAAAATGCCAATGCCCCTGCCGGCGATAATATTATGTTACCTGCCGAGGGTTCGCAGCTTTTTAAAGTAAATGGTAAATACTATTTGTTTAATATTATTTGGCCAAAGGGAGGTATGCGAACCGTACTTGTTCACAGAGCAGACAAAATTACAGGCCCTTATGAAGGAAGAGTAGCATTGCAAGACAAAGGAGTTGCGCAGGGAGGACTACTCAGTACACCCGAAGGGAAATGGTTTGCCTACCTTTTCCGCGATTTTGGGGCAGTTGGCCGTATACCATACCTTGTGCCTGTAAAATGGGAAGATGGCTGGCCAGTATTAGGAGTCGATGGAAAAGTGCCCATGACACTTGATTTACCAAAAAACAAAAGTTTAATCCCAAACATTGTTGCTTCCGACAATTTTAAACGAAAGAAAAACGATCCTGATTTGCCCCTTGTTTGGCAATGGAACCACAACCCCGACAATAAACTTTGGTCTGTCCGTGAAAGAAAAGGTTATTTACGTTTAACCACCGGGCGCATCGACACCAGTTTTGTATTGGCCAAAAACACACTTACACAAAGGACTATTGGCCCGGAATGTTCAGGCTCAACTTCCTTAGACGTTTCAAAAATGAAAGAAGGCGATTTTGCAGGATTGGCTTTGTTGCAAAAAAAGTATGGATTGCTTGGTGTTAAGTTTGAGAACGGAGCAAAAAAAATTGTAATGATAAGTGCCCAAACAGATAACCCTGAGGAAATTGAAAGTGTCCCCTTAAAGCAGGAAACAGTTTTTTTTAAGGCAGAATGTAATTTTAACGAAAGAAAAGATTTGGCTGATTTTTTTTATAGCCTCGATGGTAAAAAATGGACAAAAATTGGGGTACAGTTACAAATGGCCTATACTCTACCTCATTTTATGGGCTACCGTTTTGGTTTGTTTAATTATGCAACAAAAATGGCAGGAGGATATGTAGATTTCGATTACTTCAACATTAGCGATAAAATTTTTGAAGAATAGATGTGTAAATAGCTTATAATGAAATATATAGTATTGTTTTTGGCCTTTTTTGTTTTCCTATCCTTTGTGGCCTTTTCGCAAAATACAAAAGTTATTTCTCCAAATAAAAGGATTGAAGTAACTTTAAACAATCACCAGAAAAGCAATATTGGCTCATGGTTTTTAAAAGTTGATTACCTTGATAATGGGAAAACTTATGATGTAATACCTGTGATTGATATTGGATTATCACGTAGTGATCAGGATTTTTCCAACAAGCTGAAACTCGTAAAAATCAACAAACCTGTATTAATAAAGGAGGAGTATAGTGCATTACTTGGTAAGCGGTCAAAATGCTCAAATTTGGCCAACGAGGTGGTTATTTCGTTTGAAAACCCTTCTAAAGCTAAAATGAATTTGATAATCAGGGCTTATAATGATGGGGTTGTTTTCAGATATGAGTTTCCTGAAAAGAAAGGCTCTTTTAGTATTAAAGATGAATTAACCTCCTATTTAATCCCCAACAGTACGGTTCGTTGGCTTGAGAAATTTGATTTATCCAATGAAGGTCTTTATTCCAAAATGAAAGAGGATAATATTCAGCAAAATTGGTGTTATCCGGCACTTTTTGAAAATGAGGACAGTACTTGCTGGTATCTTATCCACGAAGCAGATTTAGATAGAAGTTATTGTGCCACCAAATTAAGCAATACCACTTCTAAATCAAATTATAAAGTTACACTTCCCTCTCCCAATGAAGGCGAAGGCGAAGCACTCCCAATCATCAACCTACCATGGAAGTCGCCCTGGAGGGTAATTATTATAGGAAGTCTCTCCAATATTGTGGAATCTACTCTTGTTGATGATGTTTCAAAACCAGCTGTTTTAACAAAAACTGATTGGATTAAACCTGGACTTGCATCGTGGAATTATTGGTCTAACAATCATGGAACTAAAGATTATCAAACTGTATGCAAATTTGCAGATTTAGCTGCTTCAATGGATTGGCCCTACACCCTCCTTGATTGGGAATGGGATGCCATGGAAAATGGCGGAAATGTTGAGGATGCAGCAAAATATATCCTTTCAAAAGGTGTAAAACCTTTGATTTGGTACAATTCGAGTATGTTTAAATGGATAACAGCAACGCCTGTTGATCGCATGAAAACACATGAAAACCGTGTTGCAGAGTTTACAAAGTTGAAAAAAATGGGCTTTGTAGGTGTGAAAATTGACTTTTTCCTTAGCGAAAAGCAATACATGATTGATTATTATCTTGATATTTTAGAGGATGCTGCCCGGTTCGAAATGATGGTATATTTTCATGGTTGCCTTGTACCGCGCGGCTGGTCGCGTACTTATCCACACCTGATGACTTACGAAGGGGTACGTGGTGCAGAATGGTACAACAATGGCCCACAGCTTACAACAACAGCACCTGAACACAACACCATTTTACCATTTACAAGAAATGTTATTGGGTCGATGGACTATACCCCTGTAACCTTTACAAACTCTCAGCACCCACACATCACATCCTATGGGCATGAGTTGGCTTTGAGTGTAGTTTTTGAATCAGGTATCCAGCACATGGCCGATAGACCCGAAGGGTACTTAAAATTACCTGATGCTGCTAAATATTTTTTAAAAAATATTCCGGCTGCCTGGGATGATACCAGGTTAATTGATGGGTACCCAGGAAAAGACATTGTTCTTGCCAGGCGAAAAAATGATACATGGTATTTAGGTGGAATTAATGCTGAAATAAAGGAGAAGCTAAAAAAGATCGCTTTTGAGTTTTTGCCTGATAATCAGAAGTATAAGTTGACTTTAATAGCAGACGGAAAACATGATAAGGCTTTTGAAACAACATATTTAGTAGTTGATAAATCCTCAGTTATTGAAGTGAAACTACTTCGTAGGGGAGGCTTTGCAGCATATCTGAAACCCATTAATTAATCAAAAACATGATAAAGAAGAACCTTATTTACACAGTTGTTATTTTACAATTTTTAGTGCATTCTTGTGCTATTTCACAGAACATAAAACCTGTTAAAAATAATGATAGCAAATACTCATTTAGTTTTGCAAATTTATATTTCGAAGTAGATGCTTCTATAGGTGGAAGAGTGTCCTCTTTCAAATTAGACAGTTCAGAAATCTTAAATTTTGATACAAAATATTTGTTGCAGTCAGGTTCAACATTCTGGCCCGGGCCGCAAAGTGCTTGGGGATGGCCACCAATTGCTGTATTAGATCATAAACCTTATGAGGCAGTGATTGCTAAAAATGAACTCAAACTTACCAGTGACGTTACATCAGATAATCTACAGGTTGTAAAAATATTTTCAGCCAATTTGCAAGACTCTTCCATTAGTATAAAATACATTATGAAAAATACGGGAAAAAAAGACATATCCTGGGCACCTTGGGAAATTACGCGGGTTAAACCTTCAGGAGTTACTTTTTTTGAAAAGGGCGAAGGCAATGTTACGGGTGATATGTCTGTCAACACTAGCGAGATTTCCGGAATTGTGTGGTATGATCAAAAGACATCAACACCTTCCTTCACAAAAAAGAAATTCTTTTCGGATGGAAAAGGCTGGTTGGCTCATGCAACTACAGATAATGTGTTGTTTATCAAGAAATTTGCTGATATTTCTTTAAAAGAAGCAGCACCTGCCGAAAGTGAAATAGAAGTGTACACCAACCCTCAAAAGCTGTTTACCGAGCTTGAGAACCTGGGGGCATACGTTACAATAAATCCGGAGGATTCTGTTGTATGGGAGGTGAAATGGTTTGCACGCAAAATCCCAAAAAAAGTAGCGGTAGAAGTTGGGAGCAAAGAACTTATTATGGTTACCAATAAAATAATTGGACGCAATTCCGATGCTAATGGTACTTTTTTGAAAAAAAATAAAAAATAGGAAAAATGAGAACAAAATTTTTAATTATTCTAAATCTTTTAGTAAGCTTCAACCTTTGGGCGCAGCAGTACCCATTTCAAAACCCAAACCTAAGTTCTAAAGAAAGGGCTAAAGACCTTATTTCAAGACTGACTTTAGAAGAAAAAGCTGCATTAATGTGCGACCAATCTGATGCTATCCCTCGCTTGGGAATCAAAAAATTTAACTGGTGGAGCGAAGCACTGCATGGTTATGCAAATAATGATAATGTAACAGTTTTTCCTGAGCCAATTGGAATGGCAGCTTCTTTCAACGATGAACTATTGTTTCGTATTTACGATGCAGTTTCGGATGAAGCTCGTGCCAAATACAACCAATGGCTGCAACAGGGAAATGAAAATAAACGATTTCTGAGCCTTTCTGTATGGACACCAAATGTAAATATCTTCCGAGATCCTCGTTGGGGCAGGGGACAGGAAACATATGGAGAGGATCCTTATTTAATGTCGCGAATGGGAGTTGCCGTGGTGAAAGGGTTGCAAGGCCCTAAAGATGCCAAATATCGGAAATTACTGGCTTGTGCAAAACACTATGCTGTACATTCAGGTCCCGAATGGAGCCGCCATGTATTGAACCTAAACAATGTAGATCCTCGAGAATTATACGAAACCTATCTTCCTGCATTCAAAGCATTGGTTCAAGAGGCAGATGTGCGCCAGGTAATGTGTGCCTATCAGCGTTTAGATGATGAACCTTGTTGTGCCAATACTCGATTGCTGCAACGAATCCTTCGCGATAAATGGGGGTTTAAATACCTGGTAGTTTCCGATTGTGGAGCTATTACCGACTTTTTTAACACACATAAAGTCTCTTCCACTCCAGTACATGCTGCAGCAACAGGGGTTTTGGCCGGAACGGATGTTGAATGCGTGTGGGAAAATTACCCGTACAAAACTTTGCCCGAAGCGGTTAAAAAGGACTTAATTAAAGAGGAAGATATTGACAAAAGTTTGATGCGTGTTTTAATAGGGCGTTTTGATTTAGGTGATTTTGATGATGATAAAATTGTACCATGGGCACAAATACCACCTTCGATTTTAAACAACGAAAAACACCGAAAACTTGCCCTTGATATGGCAAAAGAAACTATGACATTGTTGCAAAACAACAACAATATCCTTCCAATTTCAAAATCGGTTAAAAAAATTGCAGTAATTGGTCCTAATGCCAATGATGAACCTATGCTTTGGGGAAATTACAACGGTACTCCTGTTAGAACAATTTCAATTCTTGAAGGGATTAAAACCAAATTATCAAAAAAGAAAATATTATACGATAAAGGATGCGATTTGGTTGAAGATAAAATAACAGAAAGTTATTTTGACCAATGCTCATTTGAAGGTAAGCCTGGTTTTAAAGCAACCTACTGGAACAACCCAAAACTTGAAGGTAAACCTGTAATAACACAACAAATCATAAATCCAATAAAAAAGACTACTGCTGGTCAGCATGAGTTTGCATCGGGTGTTAAGTTGGAAGGATTTTCAGCACGATTTGAAACAGAATTTACTCCAAAAGTATCTGAAGAACTTGTATTTAAAGGCGGTGCAACAGGCCTTTTTGAATTAACAGTTAATGGCGATACTTTAAAAAGCTATCAAAACTGGCGAACTTTATCATCAAGGATGCCATTAAAAGTAGAAGCCGGGAAAAAATATAAAATTGAAATCCGTTACGCCCAGTTGAATAATTGGCAAGCTAATATCGAACTCAACTTCGGAAAAGAAGTAGATGTAGACTATACTGCTCTAATCAATAAACTAAAAGGCATTGATATGGTAGTTTTTGTGGGTGGTCTTTCTGGCAAGCTCGAAGGCGAAGAAATGCCTGTTTCTTATCCTGGTTTCAAAGGTGGCGATCGTACTAACATTGAGCTTCCTTCTGTACAACGGAATTGCCTGAAAGCATTGAAAAAAGCAGGTAAAAAAATTATTTATGTCAATTGCTCTGGTTCGGCTATTGCTTTAACTCCTGAAACAAAAACTTGCGATGCCATCCTTCAGGCTTGGTATGCCGGTGAATCAGGTGGACAGGCCATTGCAGATGTGCTTTTTGGCGATTATAACCCTTCAGGAAAACTTCCGGTTACTTTTTATAAAAGTTCTGACCAGTTGAAAGACTTTGAAGACTATTCAATGAAAGGGCGCACCTACAGATATATGACTGATGCTTTATTCCCCTTTGGATATGGTCTCAGCTATACAACTTTTAATATTGGTGAAGCAAAACTTAGTAAGACTTCAATAAAAGCAGATGAATCTGTTAAGATAACAATTCCGGTAACCAATGCTGGTAAAGTAAATGGAACTGAAATTGTGCAGGTTTATGTAAAAAAAGTGAATGATGTTGATGGCCCGTTAAAAACACTGAAAGGGTTCGAGCGTGTAGAAGTTGCTGCAGGTAAAACAGCACAAGCAAGCATTGAGCTTTCTCCTTCATCCTTTGAATTTTATGATTGGGGGCAACGAAAAATGGCTGTTACATCAGGAGAATATGAAGTATACTATGGTAATAGTTCTGATGCCAAAGACTTGAAAAAGCTAAAGATATCAATTCAATAAATGCATCAATTCAGTTTTCAACCTATTAAATAAACCGAAGATGGAAAAAATGTATTTCAAAACCAGTATCTTTCATGAGTTTAAGTTGTTGATTTACAGTATTTTGATTGCTTTTTGTTTTATTTCACCTTCGCTAATTTATGCACAGTTTAGCAAGGCTGAAAGAGATAGTATTTACAAGTATACCAGTATCGATTTTCAGGACATGAAAACCCAGCTTGGTATTAAAATGGAGAATCGCCCTGGTTCGTCTAGCGATCCAAGTTCACCCAATGCAGCTAACTCAGACGAGAGCAAAGTAAGATCTTACAAATTACTTGATAAAACGGGGCTCGGAACGAACAAATTTCCATACCTAGGACAAGCTTTGACCAATGGCGAGGTTGCTTTTCGTCAGCATGCAGGCGGACACAGTACTGGTCCTAATTGGAGTACCTGGATTGCCTGGGCTAAAAAGTATTGGGAACAAAATAATTTTTGAAATCACATAAGTTTAATATTCAATGTTAAAAAAAACAGTTATGAAAAACAATATCATTTTTACAGTCATATTGGCATTTGTCATTACTTCTTGCTCCAAACTTGAGCCCGGACAGGTGAAAATTGAAGATGGAATTTTGCAGGGAACGGTTGAAGATAGCTTAACAATTTTCAAAGGTATACCGTTTGCTGCGCCTCCAGTGGGCGACTTGCGTTGGAAAGCTCCTCAACCTGTTGAAAAATGGGAGGGTGTTAAACAAGCTACCGAATTTGCTCCCGCTCCTATGCAGGGAGGTAATCCTCCATCAGGGAAAAGTGAAGATTGTCTTTACTTAAATGTCTGGACACCAGTACAATCTGCTGATGAAAAATTACCAGTACTAGTCTGGATATACGGTGGTGGATTTAGTTTTGGAGCAACCTCAGAACCTGTTTACGATGGAGCAGAACTAGCCAAAAAAGGCGTTATTTTAGTAAGTGTTGCTTATCGTGTTGGTCAGCTTGGATTTTTGGCACATCCCGAATTAAGTGCCGAAAGTCCTGATAAAGTTTCAGGTAATTACGGTATACTTGATCAGATTGCTGGCCTTAAATGGATTCAAAAAAATATTGCTGCATTTGGTGGCGATCCAAACAAGGTAACCATTTTTGGAGAATCAGCTGGTGGTATTTCTGTCAGCATGCTCTGCGCATCACCTTTGGCTAAAGGTTTATTCCACGGTGCTATTTCGCAAAGTGGGGGATCATTTGGCCCCACAAGGCCAACAACATATCCGGGTGAAAACATGAAAACACTAAAACAGGCTGAAAATGAAGGCATTGAATATGTAAAGGAGAAAGGTGTTTCATCAATAGCAGAGCTGCGTAAAATGGACGCTGAAAAGCTTGTCCCAAAAGGTTGGACTATGCCAGGTGGATGGCCAATTGTTGATGGCTATGTGATTCCTGATGATCAATACAAACTTTACGAAGCTGGAAAGTACAATGATGTTCCTGTACTTGTGGGTTATAACTCTGATGAGGGCTTAAGTTTTATGCACGATACAGCGCCAGAACAATACATTGCCGGGGTTGAACATAGATACGGTAAATTTGCTGATACTCTGGTTCAGGCTTATCCTGCAGGAGAAAATTCAGTACCTAAAACAGCAAGGGACTTGATGCGTGATGCTGCATTTGGATGGCAAACATGGAGCTGGGCCAGGTTACAAACCAAAACAGGAAAATCGAAAGCTTACTTGTATTATTTTGATCAGCACCCAGATTATCCTGAAGATTCACCTCGTGCGGATCATGGTTCGCCTCATGGTCAGGATGTAGCCTATGTTTTTCAAAAATTGGATGCTTCAAAGCCTGAAACAAGCAAATCGGATATCGAAATTATGGAAGCCATGGGCGATTATTGGACCAATTTCGCAAAATATGGCGATCCTAATGGCAAAGGTGTTCCCCAATGGCCGGTTTTTAGTGAAGAAGAAGCTAATAGTGTAATGTATCTTGGCTCTACACCACATGTTGGCTCTGTACCAAGTCTGGAATCGTTAAAAGTATTGGATGCTTATTTTGCATGGAGGAGAGCGCCTGAGGGGGAAGCGTGGGCTAAATAAATAATTTATTTGATAAATATACACCTCTTTAAATATTAATTAAATAGGAACAATGAAAAATCAACAAAAAAGGATCAAGATGAAAGGAGCCCATTTTTTTAAAAGAGTTTTTTTTGCCTTAGTAGTAGCCATGGGGTTTCTTTCATTAACGAGTAATGTTTCTGGTCAAGAATTAAAACTGAATGATTTAGACTATTTTGAAACACAAGGACTTAATATTCTGGTGTTTAGCAATCAATACAACGGGATGTTTTTTGATGAAAAAACCGCAGGTATTGAAATTATCCACCACGGAGTAAGAACTTCTACCGGTGGAGCAGTGAGGTTGCAGAACACACCTGAACAGTGGGATTTGGTCCCAATTATGATCGATCGTAAAGTAGATAAAGCAAAGCAGACGATTAGTGTTGAGCTAAGCTATAAAGAATTAAATTTCAATTCTAAAATTAGTGTAGCAGCCAAAGGCAAAGGGGTTGAAATTAATGTGTTTTTAGATAAGCCACTTCCAAAAGAACTGGAAGGGCGTGCTGGTTTTAATTTAGAATTTGTACCTACTTCGTACTTTGAAAGTACTTATTTAATGGACGGGAAACCTGGTATTTTTCCAAAATATCCTGCCAGTAACACTAAAATTGAACCAAAAAGTAAAAAAATACATCAATTTGCAAACCACACAACTTTTGATGACAGGGGCAAAGGCGAATTTATTGTACCTTTTGCATTAGCCACTGGAAAAACTCTTGTAATGGCGCCCGAAAATCCAGAACGCTTTGTTAAGATTAAAAGCGCTGATGCTGATATTATGCTTTTTGATGGCCGTAATTTGGCACAAAACGGGTGGTTTATTGTTCGCAGTTTACTCCCGGCCAATAAAACAGGCAAAGTGTTAACCTGGTATCTTGAACCAAATGCCATTCCAAATTGGACCAGAGAGCCTGTTGTTGGATTTTCACAGGTGGGTTATGCACCAGCACAGAAAAAAGTCGCAGTTATTGAATTAGACAAAAATGATAAACCTTTAAAAACAGCCTCTATTTTTCAGGTTGACGAAGATGGCAAATCCATTGAAAAATTTAAAGGCGAAGTTGAAGAGTGGGGGAAATATTTCCGTTATAATTATGCTAAATTTGATTTTAGTTCGGTAAAAGAACCTGGTATTTACTATATTAAATACGGTAATCAAAAAACAAATGTATTTAAAATTAGTCTGGATGTATATGATGATGTATGGCATCCTACACTGGATGTTTGGTTTCCTAACCAGATGGATCACATGCAGGTAAATGAGGCCTATCGTATCTGGCATGGCGTTTCATATCTTGATGATTGTCTTCAGGCACCCCTAAACCATCAACATTTTGATGGCTACAGACAAGGGCCAACTACCGACACAAAATACAAACCACTGGAGCACATTCCAGGAATGGCTGTTGGTGGATGGTATGATGCCGGTGATTTTGATATTCAAACAGGTTCGCATAACAGTGTAATTTCAAGTTTTGTTGATTTATGGGAATATTTTAAAGTAGACAGGGATCAAACCTATATCGATCAGGAAACCCGCTATGTCGATATGCACCGCCCTGATGGTAAGCCAGATGTGCTTCAGCAGATTGAGCATGGTATATTAAATCTTGTTGCACAGGTTGAGAATATTGGTCATCCAATTCGTGGAATTATTGTGCCCAACCTGCACCAATACCACCACCTTGGAGATGCCTCTCAGGAAACGGATAACCTTCCTTACAATCCGAACCTAACCCCCTATGAAACAGATGGTAAATCAAGTGGAACAATGGATGATCGCTGGGCTTTTACAAACCGTATGGACTTTCTTGATTATCAGACTACTGCAACCTTTGCTGCTGCAAACAGGGCACTTAAAGGGTACAACGACGAATTGGCTGAAAAGTGTTTAATGTATGCTAAAAAGTTATTTAATGAGGCGGATGAGGCAGCTAAAAAACCAAGTAAAGAACCTGAAAATAAGTGGATGAAAATGTTTAAACGTGGAATGGATATAGATGCTGCTCTTCAATTATACATTACCACAAAAGAAAAGAAATATGCCGATAGATTTTTAGAAAAAATATGGCCTGTGCTGGAACCACCAAAAGGGGCAAATGTGGCAAATATGGGCTTTTTCGCAAACAGGGGAATTTCAACGGCCTTAAAGGCCATTCCGTATATGGATGCTGCTTATAAAGCAAAGCTAAAAAGCTACATTGTTAAGTACAAGGAAACAGTGATAACTGCAAAAGAAAAAGAAAATCCCTACGGAATCCTTTTAGCAACAAGAGGTTGGGGTGGAAGTTCTATTGCAATCAACTGGGCAATTACTAACTATTATGCCCATAAAGCCTATCCTGATATAATTGGGAAAGAAGATGTTTATAAAGGGCTGAATTACATTTTTGGTTGCCACCCTTTTTCAAATTTATCATTTGTAAATGCAGTGGGAACCCGCTCTAAAAAAGTTGCATATGGAACTAACAGGGCCGATTTTACAACCATTGCCGGAGGTGTTGTTCCAGGAGTTATTTTATTAAAACCTGATTACCTTGAAAACAAAGACGATTGGCCATTTCTTTGGGGTGAAAACGAATGTGTTATTGATGGTGGTGCATGGTATATTTTTCTTGTAAATGCTGCTAACGATCTTTTAGATGAGTAGCTGATACTGATTCATACTTTTTCTTATAAAAGAAAGCCATTGGTCATTGGTTAAGCAGAGTCAGTGACTAATGACTAAAAAATAATGATATGCAAAATTATAAAAAACACATCATACTAAGTTTTGTTTTGATGTTGTCCATAGTATGCACACGGGCACAAAACCCGGTAATAAGAGATCAGTTTACTGCTGATCCAACTGCAAGAGTTTTTAATGGTAAAGTTTATCTGTATCCCTCGCATGATGTTGCAAATCAGGGGAAAGGAAGAAAGGACTGGTTTTGCATGGAAGACTACCATGTATTTTCATCATCTAACCTTACAGAATGGACGGATCATGGCGTAATTGTTACCCAAGACAAAGTGCCTTGGGTCAGACCCGATTTTTATGCCATGTGGGCACCCGATTGCATTAGCAAAAATGGGAAATTCTATTTTTATTTTCCGGCTATAGCAAAGGATACAACACTTGGTAGGGGCTTTTCAATTGGAGTGGCTGTTGCAGACAATCCCGAAGGGCCTTTTGTACCTGAACAAAAGCCCATTGTGGGCGTTAGAGGTATTGATCCTAATGTATTTATCGACAAAGATGGGCAAGCTTATTTGTATTGGTCAGCCAGGAAATTTTATGTTGCCAAACTAAAGGAAAATATGGTGGAACTTGCCTCTGAACCAATAGAAATAGCTAACCTACCGGAAAAAGGTTTGAAAGAAGGTCCTTTTGTTTTTGAACGTAATGGGGTTTATTACATGACATTTCCACATGTTGAAAACAAGACCGAACGGCTGGAATATGCAATGGGCAAAAGCCCTGTGGGGCCATTTAAAATGGTAGGAGTTATCATGGACGAATCTTCAACAGGTTGCTGGACAAACCACCATTCTTTTATCAACTACCAAAAACAATGGTATTTGTTTTACCATCATAACGATTATTCCCCAAGTTTTGATAAAAATAGGTCGGTAAGGATCGACAGCTTGTTTTTTAATAGCGGTGGCACAATTAAAAAAGTAATACCAACTTTAAGAGGGGTAGGATTAACTAATGCAAAAAGCCAAATTCAAATCGACAGGTACAGTAATATTAGCACTACCGGAGTGTCTGTTGAACATCATGATACTACCAACACATTTGCCGGATGGAAAACAAAACTGGAAAAACAAAACTCCTGGATACAGTACAATGTGGTTGATTTTGGTAAAAAGAGACTTAAGACTGTTAAAGTACGGGCAATTTCAGCCAAAGGTAGCACTATTCAGATAAGGCTTGATAAAATAGATGGAGATATGCTTGCTGAAGTGAAAATTCCGAAGGGAGAAAGTTGGGAAACGTTGGAAGCGAAACTTTCAAAATATAAAAAAGGAACCCATAACCTGTTTATCATACTAAAAGATAGTAGTCCTGTTGAAATAGACTGGATTCAATTTTAAACCGAATAATAACCAACTAAATAAATCTTAAAATGAACAAAATTCTCTTCTTATTATTAATGGCTACTGTGGCTGTTTCTACGACAGCTCAAAAGGCAAAAATTAAAATCGATATTGAAAGGAGTATCAGCGAAATTGATCCTAAGATTTACGGTGTGTTTATGGAACCCATTAATTTTAGTGGCAAGCGGATGGGTTTGCCTGAAAATGAGACTTATAGCACACTGTATAAAACTTTGTACGATCCTTCATCTCCTTTGGCCAATGAAAATGGTTTTAGAAAAGATTACATCGAGGCCATGAAAGAGCTGAAAATCACTAATATGCGTTGGCCTGGTGGTAATTTTTTAATGGGCTATGACTGGAAAGACGGTATTGGACCTAAAGATCAACGCCCTAAACGCATCAACCTTGCCTGGGGTGGATTGGAAAGCAACCAGGTGGGGACAGATGAATGGTTTGCTTTAAACAAATCTATTGGAAGCGAAAATATTTTATGTATAAGCCTTGGTCTGACTTCAATTTTAGATGCCTGTTATTGGTTAGAATACTGTAACTACGAAAAGGGTACTTATTATTCCGATTTGCGTGCAAAAAACGGACATCCTGAACCATACAATGTAAAAATAGTTGATTTGGGCAACGAAGTTGATGGTTACCCATGGGAATTGGGGCATAAAACCATTGATCAATACGAAAAATTAGGAAGGGAAGCAGCAAAAGCATTAAAGTCTGTTGACAAAAACATCAGTCTGGTAGCTTGCGGTTCTTCATATTACGAGCCAACTGGCCAATGGACTGAATGGAACAGGCGTGTTTTGACAGCTTTTGGCGATATGGTTGATTATTTATCAATACACAGATATTGGGAACGATCGGATGATTACTACGAGTACATGGGGCAAAGCGCCTTTGATTTTGATGAAAAAATAACTGTTTCAGCTGGTATTATTGATGCTGTATCTGCCCATAAAGGGTACGAACATCCAATTTATTTATCTGTGGATGAATGGGGTATCTTTTCAAGAAATACTTTATCGGTTTTGCCAATTGCGCAATGTTTTAATTCATTCATCAGGCATGCAGATGTTGTGAAAATGGCTAATTTTACTATGCTTACCTCGCTTTTAAGTTCTGATAAAGAAAAAGGGACTTTTAAATCGCCATTGTTTCACGTGTTCAAATCATATTCCAACAATTGCCTTGGAAAATCGGTTGACACTTATGTAGCTTGCGATACCTTTAATACAAAATTGTACAAAGGAATTCCTTATTTGGATGTTACCACAGTATATTCTGAAAAAACCAACACAGTTATTATCAATGTTGTCAACAGGCACAAAGAAAAAGCTATTTCTACTGAAATTTTGGCTACTTCAGGCGAGTTTTCAGGAAAAGGTGAAGCTACTTTGGTAGCTGGCGAAAGGCTGGAAGAATCATTCTCTTACGATAAAAAAGGCTCATATGTGCCTGTATCAAAGCAAATTAAAACAGGAAAGAATAGTTTGACTTATTCATTTCTGCCTCATTCATTTACACAGATTAAGATTTTGATGAAAAAATAATACAAATCCAAAAATACAAATCATGAAAAAATATTTTATCTTTTTAGTGATATTTTCGTTATCATATTCATTGTGTATTGCACAAAACAAATCCACAGAAGTTAAAGAAGATTTTAAACCATCTGTGTTGAATCAACCCGGAAAGGAATATCCAATGGTTAATTCGCAGGGGTATGCACGTTTTCAGATTGAAGCACCCGATGCAAAAAGTATAATCGTAAGCCTTGGTCTTGGCGGCAGAGGCGGCACCAAACTTACAAAAGTAAATGACAGTATTTGGATGGGGACTACCGAAGGCCCAATGGACGAAGGTTTTCATTACTATCATTTAACTATTGATGGGGGTATTTTTAACGACCCTGGTGCATTAAATTTTTATGGTTCTGTCCGTTGGGAAAGTGGTATTGAAATTCCTGCCCACGATAAGGACTTTTATGAACTAAAAAATGTTCCTCACGGCAATGTGCAGCAGATTTTGTTTCCTTCAAAAAGTACAAATACTTCGCGCAGGGCATTTGTTTACACTCCTCCAGGGTACGGTAAAGACAAAACAATTCGCTATCCGGTACTCTATTTACAGCATGGCTGGGGCGAGGATGAAACCGCCTGGAGCAATCAAGGGCATGCCAATTTAATCATGGACAACCTGATAGCAGAAGGTAAGATTAAGCCTTTTATTATTGTTATGACGTATGGAATGACTAATGAAATTAAATTTGGCGGCTTGAGGAGTTTTGATATCAAACCATTCCAAACTGTGCTTGTAGATGAATTGATTCCTTATGTGGATGCTAACTTCCAGACACTTTCTGATCAAAAGCACAGAGCCATGGCCGGACTTTCAATGGGTGGAATGGAAACAAAGACAATCACGATGGCCAACCTTGATAAATTTGCTTACATCGGTCTTTTCAGTGGTGGTATGTTTTCGATGGATGATGTAAATAAAACAAAAGGGTTTAAGGAGAAGGTAAAATTGGCTTTTGTTAGCTTTGGTAGTCGGGAACTTAGAAATGGCAAAAGCTTTTGGGGAGGTAACCCAAAAGACAATGCTGATGCATTAAAAAAAGCAGGGATAAACAGCGTTTTTTACGTTTCACCAAAAACAGCTCATGAATTTTTAAGCTGGCGCCGTAGTTTACGCGAATTTGCGCCGCTTTTGTTTAAGGATTAACAATGAGATTTTTAGGGATAAATTGAAAAAATATAACACAGGAAATCAGTCTTTTATTTCAATCTAATAACCTGAGTTCGATTAAAAATATTCACACAGTTTGAATTAATTTATGCAAAAATTAATCAAATCTAATAGAAAATTCGGAACCACACCATCTCTGCACTAAAAATCCCTCAAAATAGCCTGCTATTCTTTCTGCATTTTTAGCACATATCTGGTATAATTCCGAATTTCTGTGTTGAATATTTTATGTTGAACTCAGGTTAATGCTAAACCGCTATCAAAATAGTTAAAAAGGTTTTGACTCCGAGGCGTTGGGGTGCCGAAGAATTAGCATGTTAGGGAATTTTAATTTCCGTTACATGATATAACCATTCGGTATAATTCCTTTTATGCTATAATAAGCCTATCTTCAACCTCTTTCATTGAATTATACCGAACCGCTGTTAGTAATTGGTTTGCTTCACAAGCTTGCAAACCAAAACTGCCAGTCGATCAGCATATACAAAGCCATTGTAATTTGATTCCCGACTTTAGCCCTTGTCCCTGATGGCATCCAACAACCTGAAATATTATCTATCCTTCCAAACCTGCCTTGGTCTTGAAAGAAAAGCATGATTGGCCTATTGTCACCAGTATTCTTGAATTCTAATGATTTGGCTGCCAGGTTTTCTTTGAGTTTTTTTTATACTCGTCCTGTTTTTTCGAATCAGATTTTGGTTGACTTTTACGTGGCACCTTCTTCTTCCAGTTATGCCTTTTAAACAAGTCCCAAATATAATCATCTGACACTTCTTTGCCCACTTTGCCTTCAACCTTTGTCTTTATTTGCTTGTAAGTTAAAATAGAACCTTTAGATGCTTGCTCTTCAAGTTGTTTTAGGAGTGTTTTTTCTTCTTCGAAAGAAAGGTTGCACCTTGCTTCTCTTCGACCTCCCCATGTTTTGTTTTTCCTCCAATCAACACCGTATTTGTTATAAGCCTGAACTTTTTTATAAATCTTAGTTGTTGTTATTCCTAACATAGCTGCAATTTCTTCAGCTTTTTTTCCATAATTTATTTGAACACAGTAAATAATCTGCCAATCCTTGAAAGAACGAATATCTTTCTGCATATTCATCTTCTTTTTCAATTCTTTGTCTGTCAAGTGAGCCTTGGTTTGTAATATTTTCATTTTTTCACTAAAGATATAAAATAGTTATTAAGTATCATGATAGCGGTTTAGCGTGAGCTGTAAAATTTACGTTGAATTCAGGTTAATAGGAATTTGTATAAATGTGTATCTTCCTGCCATAAAATGTTTAATTTAAAAATTTGAATTTTATGCTAAATCATAAATATTATACTATCATGAAGAAAATTTTATTTCTGATATTTAATCTGAGCGCAGTTTTCGCAATTACGGCTCAGAATAATTCGCAGTTAAAACTTTGGTACACTCAACCAGCCAAACAATGGGTGGAGGCACTGCCTGTCGGAAATGGTCGTTTAGGTGCCATGGTTTTTGGCGATCCTGTTAACGAAGTTATCCAACTTAATGAAAATACAGTTTGGGCGGGTCAGCCTAACCAAAATGACAACCCAAATGCCAAAGAAGCATTGCCTTTGGTGCGAAAGCTCATTTTCGAAGGTAAATACAAAGAGGCACAGGATTTAGTCAACCAGAAAATCATTAGCAAAACTTCGCATGGAATGTCGTACCAGACAGTTGGGAATCTTAAACTTAACTTTCCCGGAAACGATAATTATTCCAGCTACTACAGGGAACTTGATATTGAAAATGCAACAGTATCATCAAAGTTCAGTAAAAATGGGGTGAATTATACCACCAGAGTATTTTCTTCTTTTCCGGATCAAGTGATAATTGCCCGAATTTCTGCCGATAAAGCTGGTTCCATCAACTTTTCAGCTTTTATGGACAGGCCAACAACAAAAGATAACATCCCAACCTGTAAAGTGAAATCGAATGGAAACAACGAGCTTGTTTTATCCGGTGTAACAAGCGATCAGGAAGGTGTTAAAGGAGCGGTTCAATTCCTTGCTAAAGTTAAAATTATGACTTCTGGAGGAACTGTGGTTGCAACTGACACGTCGCTCAATGTGAACAATGCTGATATGGCAACTATTTACATTTCTATTGCCACCAATTTTAATAATTACAACGATATTAGTGGCAATGCAGAAGAAAGGGTAAACAAATACCTTCAAAATGCTTTAAAAAAGAATTACAATCAGGCTTTAAAAGATCATATTGCTGATTATCAGCATTATTTCAAAAGGGTTGAACTTGAATTGGGAGTAACAGATTCAATTAAAAATTCAACAGATAAACGCATCGAACAATTTGCAAAAGGCAATGACCCTCAATTGGTTACCCTTTATTTCCAGTTTGGGCGTTACCTGCTTATTTCCTCATCGCGCCCGGGTGGGCAACCTGCCAATTTGCAAGGAATATGGAATGACCAATTAAATCCACCCTGGGACAGTAAATACACAGTAAACATTAATGCCGAAATGAATTACTGGCCATCGGAAATTACCAATCTTACCGAATTGAATGAGCCGTTTATTCAGATGGTACAGGATCTCTCTAAAACCGGGAAACAGACAGCAAAAAACATGTATGGAGCAGGAGGTTGGGTAGTACACCATAATACAGATATTTGGCGAATAAATGGCCCCGTTGATGGCTCGTATTGGGGAATGTGGCCAATGGGTGGAGCATGGCTTTCGCAACACTTATTTGGAAAATATGAATTCAGTGGGGATAAAGAATACCTAAAATCCGTCTATCCGGCAATCAAAGGGGCTGCATTGTTTTTCCTGGATTTTCTTATGGAAGAACCTCAGAACAAGTGGCTGGTGGTTGCTCCGTCAGTTTCTCCCGAAAATGAACCAAAAGGACATGAGGGATCTACGATATCCGCTGGCACCACCATGGACAATCAGTTGGTGTTTGATATTTTTTCAATTACAATTAAATCTGCAGAGATATTAAATACAGATAAAGAATTAGTAGCCAAAATTAAAGAAACATTAAAACGTTTGCCTCCTATGCAAATTGGTAAATGGGGCCAGTTGCAGGAATGGATGTACGATTGGGACGATCCTAGGGATAACCATCGGCACGTTTCACATTTATACGGTTTGTTTCCATCAAATCAAATATCACCATACAGAAACCCTGAGTTGTTTTCAGCAGCAAAAACTTCATTGGTTGCCCGGGGCGATGTATCTACAGGGTGGTCAATGGGGTGGAAAGTAAACTGGTGGGCGCGACTGCTTGATGGCAACCATGCTTACCAACTTATCAATAACCAGTTGAAACCAGCCCCTAAAGGTCGTTGGGGCGGAAGCGGAGGAACTTATCCAAATCTATTTGATGCGCATCCGCCTTTCCAGATTGATGGCAATTTTGGTTGTACTGCAGGTATTGCCGAAATGTTGATGCAAAGCCACGATGGTGCTATCCATTTATTGCCTGCTCTACCAGGTGCATGGGGAAAAGGTAAAATAACAGGATTAAGGGCAAAAGGAGGTTTTGAAATTGATATAGAATGGGATAAAGGAAAACTAATAAAAGCTGTTGTAAAATCCTCATTAGGAGGTAATTGCAGGATTCGTTCCTATTATCCGCTAAAAGGCAAACGACTAAAACAAGCAAAAGGCAATAACCCAAATGCTTTCTTTGTTCCCGCAGAGATAAAACAACCAATTATAAATTCAGATAAAC